>CAYGTG010000124.1:0-12789 GCA_964352485.1 uncultured Nannocystaceae bacterium
GCTACGCGAGACAGACCGGCCGCGTACGCTCGATCTCCCTCGAGTCGAGGTACGCGTCTTCCGGACTGGATCTCGCCCCGTCCGCGAGATCTCACCACGATGTCACGCGTGTCTGCTAGCGGCCGTCCTAACTCAGCACCGAACCCAAGACCGCAAGCGCAATGACCGAGATGCTCGCGAGGAGGACCAGCGGGAAGCTGCGTCGTGTTCCGCCTCCGCGCGTGTCGGCCGTGGACTGCGTCGCGAGCGCGATGATGCTGAGGAGACACGCCATCACGGTGAGGATGAGCGCGGTCCCGAGCAGGTCGTCGTCCCAACGGTGCCGGCGCTTCACGCCGAACCATGCGTCGAGCCCTGTGCCGCGGGGGTTTGGCCTGGCTTGGTCGGTGGCCATCGCGGCTCCAACGGCGGCCAGCCAAGCGGAGGCGCTCAGAACCCTGAGGAGGCGGGAGACGCCATGTTGGGCACGGCCCACGAACCAAGAGTGGCTCCGGCGAGTCGTCGGCGCCGTCGCCTTTTCGGACCCCTCGAGGATGCCGGGCATGCGGTGATCTTCGAGCAGCTGGGCCCCATCGGCGGGACCGGAGGCGTGATTGCTGTCGATGCTGACGGGGCGTTCGCGATGCCCTTCAACACGCCGGGCATGTATCGCGCCTATCAATTCTCCGACGGCATCTCCGACGTCTTCATCGGGTCCGAAGACCACCCCCGAGAAGCGGCCACGCGTCGATCGAGCGAGTGGTCGCACAGGCGGAGAACGATCCCCCAAGGCTCCCTCTGAGGGTGTCCAACGGTCCGGCAAGCACGACCACGCATCGTGCAGAGCGGTTGCGCTCCTGACGCGGACTTCTCCGGTTCGCTGGCCGAATCGCGTTGCCGGAGGTAGGATATGCTGCTACCCCTTACTACATGTCTGCGTTGAAGAGGTTCTGCCCCATCATGCTCATCTTGCTGGGCGGCTGTGACACAGGCCCGGCCGAGGCCGAGGCTTGGGTCGCGCCCTCTGAGGTCGCAGGGAAGGCAGACGGCATCGGGGTGCTGCAAGGTTCGGATATTCCGACCGATCTTGTCGATCCCGACGCGCAGTACATGTTCGACCGCTCCATTGCGTCCTTGCAGGAAATTCCAGGGATCCCTCGGAGTGGAGACCTTCAGATCGCGCATCTCGCAAGGAGCGCCGACTTCAGGGGCAACGGTGACGGTCGAGTGGACGTGGAAGAGCTCGTAGCGCTCGAGCCACTCGTCCACGAGCTTTCATCGGATGAGGTCGAGCCAGAGGTGCTCGTGCCGCTGTGGGAGCTCCTGGTCGTCCCCGATGGTGCGGCCGAAACGGTCGAGTTCTTTGTCCCGGAGCCCCTGCTGTTTGAGGACCGCACACCGAGCCCAGCCGACTACACCCAAGCGCCGCGAATTGCCGTGACGGCACCGGGCCTGATCGAGGAAGAAGGCAAGGCCGGATCGATAGTGTTCGAGCATGAGATCACGACGACCCTCGAAGAGGTCCGGCGGTACGAGTTTGGGGCCCTGAAAAAATTCCAGAACTATATGGACCTGAACCGAGTCACTGTCACGTGGCCGGTGCTCGGTGAGGACCAGCTGCTTCTGTTGATCCCACAATCTGACCGCGAAGACCAAATCGTGGGCCCGGAGGTCCGGGACAGCGTGCCGGCGGGCGACTACCTCGCCGAGATCTGGGAAGACGGAGAGCGGGTCGACGTCTTCTGGGTGAAGCTTCCGACGCTGGGTGAACGCAACGAGAACATCGGCCTCACGGATCGTGTCCTTCACGCCTACGAGAGCATCGCGGGCCAGCCGTTGGTCCAGAACGTTCGCAGCGCGGAGGTTGGGGCTTTCAGTGGCAATACCATCTACAGAGCCGACTTCACCTGGGACCTTGGTCCTGAGGAGCCAACGGGCGTGGTGGAAGACGAGGCGCTCGACGGGTCGGCTCCGCTGGTCACGGATCTCGAGACCGGGAGCTACATGCTGCAGGCGGAGACCGGAGGCACGGTGGAGCTGGAGGTCTTCAAGACCGGAGCGATTCGCTTCACCAACAACGCCACGTCAATATGGTCCGTCTTCAATGGCGCCTACCGATCCGCAGACACTGACGATGCCTACCATCAGGTCGTCCTCGCGACGACTTGGAGCGCGCGCTTCAATCAGCTCACGCACGTTGTGAGGGCCCGACTCTCCGGACAACAGTTTACGATGGAAGTCTTGCCAGAGCACCGGCAGCCGTAGAGGGCGCGGCTCTTCGGCCCAACAAGCTCAGCGTGGCGCCGCCGTGACCGAGACGACCCGCGCCTCCTGTCCTTCGGTGCGCACGCCCAGCGCGTAGACTCGGCCGGCTTCGATCGCAGAGAGCTCGACGATCGTGCGGCCGGGATTTGCGATCGGCTGGCCGTCGAGGCTCACCACCTCGAGCCCGACGGTGAGGCCGGCCTCCGCGGCGGGCCCTTTGCCGAACACCGATGAGATCCACAACCGTGCGCCTTGGTCCGGCGCCCCGATGGGAGGCGTGTAGCCCTCTTCGTCGGTGTACGCGGGACGATCGTAGCTCGACCGGAACCGGAGCCCTAGCGTCCCGGATTTTTCCGGTGCCTGGGCGTCGAGCAACTCGATGTCACCGATGTCCGAAGCCTGACCGGACTCGACGAAGACGTTCTCGTGGCCCAGCCAGGTCGCTCGACCGATCATCATGCGCGAGGTCGCAGCGGACTCCGCAGACTTCATGAACGAGACCATCGCCCGGCCAGCTCCGAGTCCCTCCACGGTGAATCGGCCATCGTTGTCGGTCACCCTCCCCTCGGATCCGGTGAGATCGTCGACCAGCCAGTTCGCCGACTGCCCCATGCCGCCCTGGGAGCTCGCCGAAATCTTCACGCCCGCCGCTGGGGAGCCGTCGGGCCAAAGCGCGCGTCCGGTCACGGTGGCCCATGCGCCAAGTTCGAACGTCGCCTCGGTGGCTTCGCCCGGCTGAAGCTCCACGCGCTGGGTCGCGCTCCCGGTGTCAGTGGTCACGACCACCACCACCGGCTCGGAGGGGTCGATGCGGTCGAGCGTGAAGCGGCCCTTGTCGTTGACGAAGGTGCGCTTGCCCGCACCTCTAGCCGAAACCTCGAACTGCCCCACGGCACCGCCGTCCGCCGTGACCGTTCCGCGGATGCTCGCCAGCGCTTGGGTGCGAATCTCGACCGAGTGCACGCCCTCGCTCACCTCGATGTCGGTCGTCTCACCTTGAGCATCACCCTGGTTGCTCCGCGCGTAGGCGGAGTAGACCCCCGGAGGTAGCCCGCCGAACTCGAAGTGGCCTTCGGCGTCGGTAAGCTTGACCGGAGCTTTGAACATATCGGTGCCCTTCAGCGAGGACGCCAAGCGGATCGAAGCGTCGAGCAGTGGTTCACCGCTGGCGTCCATGACCACTCCCGCGAGAACGCCGGAGGCCTGGGCGACCTGAAGCTGGAGGTCACCGATCGAGGTCTCGCCGACCTCCACCGTGAACGACTCGGAGCCATCTTCGGCACTCAGGGGGAGCCGGTCTCGGTTCTGGAGCTTGAGCTCGTAGGCGCCGGATTCGACCCCAACGAAGTCGAATCCGCCTTGTGCATCGGTCGTCGTGGTTCGACGGGGCGTGACGGCCGATGCGGTGTCCGAGCCTGTAGCCAACATGTGGATCGTCGCCTGCGGCACTGGCGTTCCGTCGGTGTTGGTGACGGTCCCGCCGACCGAGGCGCGCGGCTTCATGGCGATGCGAATATCCGCGAGCCCGGCCTTCGGCACGGTGATCTCGGCTTGTCCCCGGCTCCCGTCCGCAGCCTCAGCGACCACCAGCCACGTGCCCACGGGTACGGTGGTCAGCTCGAAGCGCCCCTCTTCGTTCGCGGGGCACTGCGCAGCCTTGATGCGCTGGCCTTGGAGCATGACGCCGAAACCACCGACGGACTGGGTGAGCGCGAGCTTGACCTCGGCGACCTGAGGCGGATCGAGCTGACCTCGAACGGAAACCCCCGCGTCCAAGGCAAGCTCCAACCCTTCGATGTCCTGCGTGTCGACCGTCACCGAGTCGTCGGCCACAGAGGGCACGAAGCCGTCCGCTTCGATCGACAGCGGGTATTTTCCGGGCAGCGCGCCCAGCAGGCTGAACTCGCCATCGGGTCCGGTGAGCGCTGACGTCCCTCCGAGCGCGCCGACCTTCGCTCCGGCAACGCCTTGCGAGCTTTCGGCCTGCATCACTCGGCCCGAGATGTTGAAGGCGGGGTCCAGCGCCACCACCACTGCGTCTCTCTGATCGGCGAGCCCGATGGCAACCTCGACCGCGGCCTCCGTTGCGAGGTGGCTGGCCGTTGCCTGTACCTTGTAGGTGGCGGGAGAAAGCCGCTGAAGCGTAAATCGACCGTGTTCATCGGTCTGCACCCGCTCGTCGTCCGAGGCTCGCGTCGAGCGGGATCCGCCTCCGAAGCTCTCGAGTCGGGTGAAGGAGACGCTCGCGCCTGCCACCGGTTCACCTGAAGTCCGCGCGATGACCTGCCCGCTCAACGTTGCTGCCGGCATCAGCTCGAAGTCGATGCCGCTGCCCTGGCCGCGCACGTCGATCCGCGCCGAGGCCTCCTGGTAGTCCAGATCCCAGACGCTGAGCTCGTGACGACCTGGCGGCAACTGGAGCTTGTAGCGTCCGTCCTCGTCGGTGAGGGCTGCGACGGGAAGGCCCGTCGATGCTTTCGCGTGCACGGTGGCGCCGGCGACCGGCCCACCGCCGATGTCCGAGACGAGCCCAGACACCGGAAGCCCGCCGGCGTCGAGCTCGAAACGCACGTCGCGAAGCTCCTGGGTCGACGAGATTCGCAGCCCTCGGAGCTGCGCGGGGAGATGGCCAGGCGCGGTTGCAGTGGCTCGGTAGCGCCCCGGCTCCAGCCCCGGTAGCGTCCAAGAGCCCTCGTCGTCGGCAACCGCTACCGCGAGCTGGGCGGAAGCGCCTCGGGTATGAACGATGGCCAACGACCCTCCCTCGGACACGAAGGTCACGACCGCACCAGGCAGAGGCTTCAGGCCTTGGGCGCCGAGCACCTGTCCGGATGCCTGTGTGGCTTGAACCGGCGCCCGGCGAACGGGGGAGGGGAGCTCGGCCAAAGCCCGCGGCTGGGCTGCAGAGGGGGCGTCGCTGGATGGCGCCTGCTCTTGCGGCCCGTCGCGCAGCGCGTACCCAAACAACAGGACCGCAACCGCGGCGAGCAGGACATAGATGGACTTGTGCATCACGATGACTCCAGTCAGGGAGGACAGGACGGTGGTGGCCGTGGCCGCGGTCGGGGGCGCTGCCAGAGGGAGTACTGGGAGTGCCGCGGCGACCCTTCGACGGAAGTCATCGTGGGGCCGACTTCGGCGCAGCTCGTCCGCGACGCCTCGTTCGAGCTCCTCGCGGAGCATCTTTCGGCCCCGCGACAGCCGCTGCTGTGCCGCGGATACCGAGATCCCCAGCTGCGCGGCCAGCTTCGGCGTCGCCAGCTGCTCGCGGTAGTACAGAACCATCACCTCGCGATACCGAGGCGAGAGGCTGCGCAGCAGCTCCCAAACGTGAGCGTGCATTTGTTGCTCCACAGCTCTCTCCTCGAGCCCTTGAGCCTGGTCCCGAACGTCTGCCGCCTCATCCAGCGAGACGACGGGCCGCTCACGGAACGACTTGCGGCCCAGGTTGCGCGCGATGCCGGTCAGCCATCCGCCCACCTTGTCGGGCTGCTCGATCCCGTGCAGCTTCTCCCACGCGATCAGGAACGTCTCTTGTGCCAGGTCCTCGCTCAGGTCGGCGCGACCCGTCGCTGCGAACGTGACGGCGCAAACCACCGCCTGGTAGCGGTCCACCAGCTCGGCGAACGCCTCCTGGTTGCCTTGGCCTGCCGCTTCGCACAGCTCCGCGTCGGTCGCGTCCACGAACACTTCACCTCCTCCTCCCCGCAGGGCGCCCAACCCTGACAAAAAAACGTCGGGCGCATTCGATTTCTCCCCGGAGGCGCGCGGAGTGAGTCCTTTTGCGCAATTGGCGCCACTCTTGGTCGAGGCCGATTTCGGCTGACACGGGCCTGGGTAGTCGAAGCGACGGCATCGGGCCGGCCGTGCGCGACAACAGCGAGTCGCACACGACCGAGCCCGCCAGCGTCAGTTCACCGGAGGCGCGTAGCTGGTCAGCTTGATGCCATCCACCGCCGCCGTGTACTCGCCCAGCGTCGGAGTCCGACCCAGGATCGTCGAGAGCACCACCACCGGCGTGGACGCCAGCAGCGACTCGCCCTTCTTCTCGTCACTGTCCGCCACCACGCGCCCCTGGAACAGCCGGGTCGAGGTGGCCATGACGGTGTCACCCTTGGCGGCCTTCTCCTGGTTGCCCATGCACAGGTTACAGCCGGGCCGCTCGAGGTACATGATGTTCTCGTACTTCGTGCGCGCGGTGTCCTTGGGGGACATGTCGTCGAACTCGAAGCCGGCGTACTTCGTGAGCACGGCCCAGTCGCCCTCTTCTTTGAGCTCGTTGACGATGTTGTAGGTCGGCGGCGCCACCACCAGGGGGGCCTTGAACTCCACGGTGCCGTTCTGCTTCTCGATGTTGCGAAGCATCTGGGCGAGGATCTGCATGTCTCCCTTGTGGACCATGCACGAGCCCACAAAGCCCAGGTCGACCTTCTTGGTGCCCCCGTAGAAGGAGATGGGCCGGATGGTGTCGTGGGTGTAGCGCTTGGAGACGTCCTCGTTGTTCACGTCGGGGTCGGCGATCATGGGCTCGACGAGCTGATCCAGATCGACGACGAACTCGGCCGTGTACTTGGCGTTGTCGTCGGGGGCCAACGCAGGGTTCTTGCCTGACTTCAGATCGGCGATGCGTGCCTCGGCTCGGTCGACCAGGCCCTGCAGCAGCTTGCGGTCGTTGTCCATGCCCTTGTCGATCATGATCTGGATGCGACCCTTCGCGATCTGCAGCGACTCAATGAGGGTCTCGGGCTGCGAGATGCAGATCGAGGCCTTGGCCTTCATCTCTGCGGTCCAGTCGGTGAAGGTGAACGCTTGGTCGGCCAGCAGGGTGCCGATGTGCACTTCGATCACCTTGCCCTGGAAGACGTTCTCCCCGAACTGCTCGAGCATCTGGGCCTGGGTGCCGTGGACGACATCGCGGAAGTCCATGTGGTCCTTGAGCGTGCCCTTGAAGGTGACCTTGACCGACTGCGGAATGGGCATGGTCGCCTCCCCCGTGGCCAGCGCGAGTGCGACGGTGCCCGAGTCGGCACCGAACGCGACGCCCTTGGACATGCGGGTGTGGGAGTCGCCCCCGACGATGACGGCCCGGTCGTCCACGGTGATGTCGTTGAGCACCTTGTGGATGACGTCGGTCATCGGCTTGTAGCCGTTGTCCGGGTCGCGGGCGGTGATGAGGCCGAACTTGTTCATGAAGCCCATGAGCTTCGGAATGTTCTGCCGCGACTTGATGTCCCAGACCGACGCCGTGTGACAGCCGGACTGGTACGCGCCATGGACCGTCGGCGAGATGACCGTCGCGGCCATCATCTCGAGCTCCTGCGAGGTCATCAGACCGGTCGTGTCCTGCGAGCCTACGATGTCGACCTTCACGCGCACGTCGGATCCGGCGTGCAGGACCTTGCCCGGGGTGGTGCCGACGGCGTTCTTGTTGAAGATCTTCTCGACCGCGGTGAGCCCCTGGCCCTCGTGCGAGATTTCCTTGGAGGTTGCGTAGACCGGTGGGGTCTCAATGCCCAGGATGCCGGCGGCGATGCTCTGCAGCTTCTTGCCAAACACGACCGCGTAGGAGCCCTTTGCTCGGATGAACTCGAGCTTCTGCGGCGTGAGGGCCGAGGAGATGTCGGAGAGCTCTTTGCTGCCGTCTTCGTTGTAGAGCTTCTTGGTCTTGGTGTTGATCGTCAGGACCGTGCCCGTGTCGATCGAGAACACCTCCTCGAGGACCGCGTCGCCATCCTCGTCTTCGACGACCTCACCGCTGTCGTCGAGCTTCTTGACCCAGTTCTTCAGATCGAGGCCGATGCCGCCGGTCACGCCCACGGTGGTCAGGAAGATGGGCGAGATGCCGTTGGTGCCGCCGACGATCGGCGCGATGTTGATGAAGGGAACGTAGGGGCTGGCCTGGGTGCCCGTCCAAAGCGCCACGTTGTTCACCCCGGACATTCGCGATGATCCAACGCCCATCGTGCCCTTGTCGGCGACCAGCATGACGCGTTTGTCGGGGTGCTTCTCCTTGAGGCCAAGGAGTACGCCCTGGGCTTCCTTATTGTGCTCAAAGAGGCACTGACCGTGCAGTTCCCGGTCGGACCGCGAATGCGCATCACTTCCTGGCGAGAGCAAGTCGGTGGAGACGTCGCCGATGGCGGTCACATAGGTGACGACCTGGATGGTCTCGTCGACGGGAGGAAGCTTGGTGAAGAACTCGGCGTTCGCGTAGCTGCGGACAATGTCGGTCGCGATCGCGTGACCGTTCTTGTGCGCCGCTTTGAGGCGATCGGTGTCCGCCTCGTACAAGAAGACCTGCGTCTTGAGGACCTTCGCGGCCTGCAGCGCGATGGCCTCGTCATCACCCAGAGCCAGGTCGAGAAGAACCTCGACCGACGGCCCGCCCTTCATGTGCGAGAGGTACTCGAAGGCGAGCTCTTGGGTGATCTCCGCAACGACCTGCGTGCCCAGGATGATCTCCTTGAGGAACTTGGCCTTGACCCCAGCCGCGCTCGTCGTGCCGGGCAGGGTGTTGTAGACGAAGAACCGCAGCGAGTCGTCGCGGTGCTCATGCCCGACGTCCTTGATCTGTTCGATCAAGACCTCCACGAGCTCCGCGTCCTCGACGGGCTTGGGGTGCAGCCCCCAGCCTTTGCGCTTTTCGATTTCGGTGAGGTATTTCGAGTAGAGGTCTGTAGTCATCGTCGCGCAATCGTTGAGGAAATCGGGTCTTACCAGCCCTGCGTGGGGGCATCAACACCTTTGTCGGCTGCCATCGCACCGTTCTGGGGCTGTTGAAGTGCGCGCACGCCCACTGCGTCTACTCTTGCCCTCATGAAGACGTCGGTCCTCCTGGCAGCGCTTCTCTCTCTCTCCGCGTGCGACGCGGGCGACAAGCCCCCGGCCGCCAAGGGACCGCAGTACACCCAAGAGCAGGTCGAGGCGCGTGCCGACGAGGTCTACGCGACGTTCCGGCAGATCCACGACAACCTGCCGGACCCAGCAGCGGCGGCCATGGCGTGTTCCGACGATGAGATTCGCAAGTGGGCGGCCAAGAAGAATGAGGTGTCCTTCCTCGCCTACCAGAGCTTGCGTCACACGCTCGGAGAGCCCTGGGATGGGAACAACAGCATGGTGCGCTTCATGACCAAGTCGAAGCTGCGCTACCCGCCGCGCCCGGAGTTCAAGATCGACAAGGAGAGCAACGTCAAACTGCTGATGCGGATGTGGAACTTTGTCGAGTACGTCGGCGTCGTGGTGCCACTCCAAGAGCGACAGGCCAACGCCATCGCTGGGGTTGCCGGACGAGGAGGCGCGCTCGAAGCCCAGCTGGTGATCTTCAAGAAGGGCGAGCCCGACCCGATCTGCCACTCGCCGTTCAACGTCGAGTCCTCGGGCGAGGCCAGCTACTCGTACAAGGTAGGGGACAACAGCTCGACCAAGCAGGGCAAGGCGACGATGGCGCTCAAGCGGGCGCTGTGTTCCGACATGAGCAAGACGCTCAAGACGCTGATCGGCTCGCTGTCCAAAGAGCTCAAGGCCGAGTCCATCGACTGCAACAGCGTGTGAGGCGAACGACTACGGCTTGCGGGCGCGGACGCACAAGAAGCACGGCTCGCGGGTGAGCGTGGCGTGCAGATTTGGATTCACGCGCGACATCGCCTTGGCGGGCTCCGGCTCGAGCACGCGCTCGAGGATGAAGCCGGCCAGCCCCAGGGGATTGAGCATCTGCTCGAGCGGTCGGCGGTAGGTCTCGACTCTGGGACGGGGGCTGCCGAACCCGCCCCAATCCGAGGCGAAACGCTCGCGGTTGCGGTATCGCGCTTCAGGGTTGTGCTTGGTCTGCACGAGCTTGTAGTCGCTCATCGGGTGGGCGTGGGAGTAGACGAGGTGACCACCGGGTCGAAGCACGCGGGAGAACTCCAAGAACACCGGGTCCCAGTCTTCGATGTAGTCGAGCATCAGGGGGCACACGACGAGGTCGAACGAGGCGTCTTCGGCGAAGGTCAAGGGTTTGGCGAAGTCGGCGACATGAAACTCGGCCCGGTTTGCGACCCGCTTGCGAGCGATTTCAACCATGGCCGGCGTGACGTCTGCCGCGACGACCTCGGCACCTCGTTTCAGGAGTTCCTCCGCGTACAAGCCCGGCCCGCACCCGCCGTCGAGGACGCGCTTCCCCTTCACGTCCGGGAGCAGCGAGAGCGTTGCCGGTCGCTCGTACATCGCGTTGTGCGGCTTGACCTCGGCATACTTCGCGTAGCGGCTCGCGAACTGCTCGTAGTTCCGCTCTCCAAGAGGTTTCCCCGACACGGCCGGAGTCTAACGCGAGCGGCATGGATTCCTCAGGCCCGGTGGCCTAGAGCGGCAATCAGTTTGATTCCACGCGCTGATGAACGTCTGGGGCCGCACCTGACGGCGTCGCGCGGCGCTCGTGGTGTGCCTAGCAGCCTGTTGAGAACGTCGACACGACGTCTCGCTCGCCCTTTTCGCTCCTGGCGGTGTCGCCAAAACTTCCAGTACACCCGGTACAGCGGCGTTTCGGCTCCTACCCAGGAGCGAAAAATCCTTCCCGATCCGCCGCGCCGACGTTCTCAACAGGCTGCTAGGCTCCCGCGTATGGCCCAAAACCTGCTGCTCCGCCTTCGAAATACCGCGCGGCTCGTGGTTCCCTGCTCGGCGCTGGTGCTGGGGGGTTGCTTTTCAGATCCCGAGGTCGTCGAAGCCGGCGAAACGACGGCGGCGGGCTCGACCGGGCTCGTTCCGACCGGCTCGGGCGGGCCTGCGGAGTCTGGATCGACCCAGCCGGACCCCTCGGAGTCGACCAGCGGTGGTGCCATCACGGACCCGGGATCCTCAGGCGACTCGACGGGGCAGACCACGGTCTCGGACACGACGGCCGGCGGGGGCAGCTCGGGCTCCACGACTGGACCTGTCGTGGTGTGCGAGCCGTTCTTCGACGACTTTGATGACGGTCCGTCCCGTGATTGGACGTACACGCAACCGCAGAACACTGCGCTCGAGGGTGGCGCGATGGTGCTGTCGGTGACGGCGGCGTCCGACGACGGGGTCAACAAGTTGGAGCTCGTCGGTGGCTGGAGCGGACTCGATGGCGCGAGCGTGACGGTCGAGTTTGGGCAGGTGCCTTCACAGCCGGGCGTGATTCAGATGATTCGGTTTACATCGACCGATGGTTCTCCCGACCTGGTCGCGTTTCGGGTGCACGAACTGCCGGGGGGCACCGAGCTTCAGGTTTGGCATGCGGTCAACAACGCGGACTTCCAGGAGCCGATCGCCGTCGCGTTCGACTCGTCCGCGCATCGATGGCTGCGGGTTCGCGAGGAGGGCGACCGACTCTTCTTCGAGACGTCATCCGATGGGGTGGCGTTTTCCGAGTTCTACGACATGGACGACATCTTCGATCTGACCGGCGCCGCGATTGGAATTGCTGCGACCAACTACCTGCCTGTCATCGAACCCGAGGCCGTGTCGTTCGAGAGCTTCGAGCTCACCGAGTGCGCGGAGTGAGTCGCCGCAGAGGCGGTGCGGCAGCGTCTTCCTGGGTTGCCCCCGTTCATTGATCTCGAGTCACCGACTCCCATCGCGGGTTGTCCGGCGGCGGAGGCAGATCGATCGCCATCGGAGCGTTCCTCGGGGCAGGCTGAGGAAGGTCGTCGTCGGTCGGAATGGGCGCACCGTGCAGGGCACCCGTTGGCGCGGCCTGGCCGTAGCCCCCGATCACGTTCAACCCAGCCTTCCGAAGTGAACGCCGGGTCGCGCCCTCCAGGCTTGCCGCAACGACGGCACCATCTTGGTAGAGCCCCACCCACGACAAGATCGCGTGCTGCGCTGGCGTGGCAAGATCGAACCAGTCGCGCTTCTTGTATTGGTCCATGTGCGCCAGTGGCAACGCGCCATGAGAGGTGTTGATCACCACGTCCCAGTAGACGCGGTGATCTCGATACTCCGCCATCAAGTCGGTCAGACTCCAGCCCTCGATGAAGACCTCTTCGAGCCCGGCTTCCTTGTATCCAACGCGCACTTGAACCCCGCGAACGTCGCGGAGTTTGACGAAGGAGCGAGCGCCCCCAGGACGCTCGAGATGGATCTTTCCCGCCGCACGGTCAAAGGTGTACGTGCCCAGGTCGGTCTCGATCACCGAGGTGCCACCGCCATCATGGGTCGTGAATCGCCCTCCCCGCACGCGGCTGCGGAACGCCCGGAACCCGAGGCTCGCGGCCAGAGCGGCCGGTACGACGACAATCAGCCCCCAGTCCATCGAGCGCTCAGGATACCGCGTCCACGCCGTCCGCATTCCATCGGGGCAGGGCCAACCGATGAGTGTTGGGCACGCAGACCCGGCGAGATGGTCGGGATCTTTCTCTTGTAGCAACGCGTGACGCCCCACAGATGGGCGTGGGCTCGCACGATCTCGGACTCGCCGATTTTGCCGCCTCAGACGCGCGCAGCCACCGCTACCGTCTTTTGCAGCCTGCCTAGAGCGGCGATCAGTTTGATTCCACGCGCTGATGCACGCCTGGGACCGCACCTGACGGCGTCGCGCGG
>CAYGTG010000125.1:0-10536 GCA_964352485.1 uncultured Nannocystaceae bacterium
GTGCGGGAGGACGCGCTTGATGACGACGTACGGGTTGGGCTCGGTCGACTCCAGGATACGTGCGAGGTGCAGCTCGGCCATGCCGCCGACCGCGAGTCGACGAACGACGGCGTAGCGCCCCAGCTTGCGGCCGGGCGCGAGCGTCAAGGACGCGTCGAGCGAGGAGGCCAATCCGCCCACCGCCGAAGCATAGATCACATCAGCGCGAGGCGTCGTCCGGCGGCCGGGTCAAGGAGCGGGTGAGGGCCTCGGTGTTGTCCATGAGCGTGGTGCGCTGCTCGTCGGTGAGCTTCATCGCTCCAAGAATTGCGCGCAGCCGCTCCCGGGCACGCGCGAGCCGGGTTCCAACCGTGCTTGGGTTGATATCGAGGGCTTCCCCGATCTCCGCGGTCGACATGGCCTCCCAGTAGTAGAGCTGAACAATCTGGAGGAGGTCCGGGGGGAGTTGGACCAGGGCAAGCAAGAGCAGGTGCTGATCCCGCCGCCGGGCAAACACGCCGGTCAGAGAGGTGACGAGCATCGTCGGCTCGGCGTCGAAGCGCATGGCTCGGTCGAACCGCTGCTCCTTGCGCAGGGACATCAGCATCTGGTTGCGTGCGATGCCGAAGAGGTAGGCGCGGAAGCTCGTGTGCGGGCCTTGATCTCGCTGCTCGACACACGCAAGGAAGGTGCGCTGCGTGAGGTCTTCCGAGAGGCGGTTGAGCCGCAGGTCGAAGAACCGCCGAACCGAGGTGTAGTGCCGCTCGAACAGCAGATTGCCCGAGCCTTGGTCACCTTTCCGCCAGCGCTCGAGCAGGTCGAAATCGGTCGGTTCGGCCGTGCCTGATTCGGTCACGCACCAATACGATAACACGGGGCCGGGTTGCCAAAGGCCGCGAACGCTTGCCACGGTTCACCGTGGAGGCGGTCCCGCGTTGTACCCCGGGGTTCCCAACTCCTGGGTGTCGAGACCCATCGTGAGGGCTTCATCAGTTGTCCACTCCGAAGCGGAACGAATCCGAGGTTGCGACGGCGACGATCGCCTCACGAATGTCGCCGCCGCTGTCGATCACGGCCTGTTCGATGAGCTCGAGGGTGCAGGCGTCGGCAGCCTCGATCGGCCGCCGGTGTGAGAACTGGAACCATTGCCGCGCGATGCAGCGCTGAACTCGTTCGGAGTCGGCGAGGATGGCCGAGAGCTCGGCGCCGCCGTCGAACGGCGCATCCTCGGCGCCCACGACAATTCCCTCGCTGGGAACATCGCTCCACTGACCGATGGCGTCGTATTCGTTCAGGCCGACGCCCATGGGGTCGATCATCACGTGGCAGCCGGCGCACTGCGGATTCTCGAGGCGATCCACTTCGGGGTCGAGTTCGAGATCATCGGGTGGCGCGGGGAGCTCGCCGCACAGCAGCTGTCGCTGCACGACGACCCCCCGCTTGACGATCGAGCCTTCGCGCTCGTGGGCATGCGTGGCGAGGAAGCCAGCCCGGGTCAGAAGGCCAGCCCGTTCGCCCTGCGGCAGCTCCACCCATCCTTCGCCGCCCGACGGGGCCTCCACGCCGTACACGGCCGCAAGCGCATCGTCCACGTAGGCCCGTCGATCCTCGAGCAGCGCCTGCACGGTCCCTTCGCCCTCGAATACGACGTCGGTGAAGAACGCTTGAAGCTCGCGGTCCATCGAGTCCGCAAGCGCTCCATCCCACTGGGGGTAGAGCTCGCTGTCTTTGCCGCTGCCGCCCCACTCGAGTGAATCCACGTGAAGCCACTGGCGGGCGAAGGTACCCAGCGTATCGACCGCCCGCGGATCGGCGAGCATCTCTCGCACGATGGGTTCGAGGTCGGAGAGTTCCTTCAGCTGCCCCGCGGCGGCTCGGTCGAGGAGCGCGTCGTCGGGGGTGGACGACCACAAAAAATACGCCAGCCGAGATGCTTGGGCATAGGCCGCTGCGTGCGGCTCCTGCGGGCTGTCGCGGCGGGCGAGATAGAGGAATCCAGGCGAGGCGAGCCATGCGGTGAGCGTGTGCTCCACCGCGGCCTCGATGCCCTCCGCGTCGCGCATCTCCTCGAAGTAGCTGCTGTAGTCGTCTTGTTCGCTGGCCGTAAGGTCTCTTCGGAACACCCTCCGGCCCCAGGTGCGCACGAACGTCTCGACGCAGGCGCCCGCATCCAGGCTGCACTCACTGAGGATCGTGGGGCCGGCAACGACTTCGGCGGCTACGGTCTCGGCGACGTCGACGTACAGCCGCGCCTGAAGGTCTGAGACCGCGAGGTCATTGGCATCGTAGCCGCCAGCGGGCGAGTCATCGACGAAGGCCGACGCGGGTGCCGAGGTGATGCCAAACAGATCGCGAACCGAGTTGTCGTACTCCAGCTGCGTCAGCCTTCGCATCGGCAGGCTGGGGAGACCATCGTCCCACTCGCACAGGGAGTCCGTCGGGATCGCAGGGTCGTCGGGGTCGCCGTCGTCGTCCGCGCCTCCGGATGCAGCATCACCGTCCGGATTCTCGCCTTGCGTCGCTGCATCCGCGGGATCCGACGCCGTGTCCGCGGCGTAGCCAGAGTAGCATCCCGTGCTGAGCAGGCCGGCGCACAACACAGAAGAGCAAGCGATTCGTGGCATCAATCTTCGGTTGCCGATGCGGGCCGCTCATCTCAGAAAAAGACGGTCAAACCGAGGATCTCGGGCGCTCAAAGGGGCAACGCGCCGTCGTTGTAGTCGGGGCTACCCCATTGATCGATGTCGATGCCCATTTTGTTGGCCACCGCGGTGAGCAGGTCGTTGAGGCTGCGGCCGGGCATCGAATGGAACGAGCCAGTCTGAAGCCACGCGCTGCCGCCGATGACGGTCGCGAGGTGCCCTCGGGCATTGTGGTTGCGCCCCATCTCGTGCATCCACACGACCATCGTGTTGTCGAGCAGACTGTTGCCATCCGCATCGGGCGTGGCGTCGAGTCCCTCGAGCAATCGCTGCACCATGTGGGTGGACATCCAAGTCTCCTGCTCGAGTCGGTCCGCCACGTTCTGCGCGGTGGGATTTTCCCAGTATCGGTGCGCGAGACCGAAGTGCAGATCGCGGTCGATGTTGATCCCGTGTTCGGGCCACACGGGCGAGATCACTCCGCCGCCGCTTCGTCCGAACTGGATCGAGCCGACCCGCGTAATGTTGCAGCTGAGGACCTGCACCATCTGGTCGACGAGGCCGTGCAGCGAATCGGGTACCGCTTCGTTATCCGTCGCGTTCTTGCCAAACGTCGGGCTGCCCGGGTTGCACGATGCCACGATGGTGTCGTCGAGCCCCTGCTCGAGCGACCGAATCGCGTCCTGGTGCGCCTCCAGTGCGTGGCTGTTCTGGGAGGGAACCTGGGCCGCAAAGGTGCTGAGGTCCTTGGCGACACGGTCGAGCAGGCTCCGCTTCCGGGCGCGCAAGGCCTCCAACTCGGCGGGATCGCTGTCCAAGTCGGCGAAGTACCGATCGAAGGCGGCAGCAGGGTCCATGATCGGATCGACCGGCTGATTGGAGCCAGACCACGACCATCGGGCGCGGGGAGCGTTGGGCAGGCATCGAATGCCGAACGTTGCCGCTTCGATGTCGAACTCGTTGGCGATGAACTGGTCGAGGGTGATGCTGGACGCTCCGGTGTCCGTCGTGCCGTCGATGGTGTCGGTTCCGCTCAGGAGCGACTGCGGGCAGTGACTGTTGTGCCTGGCCTTCTTCTCGAGGTCGCCGAACACGACGGTTCGGTCTCGAAACGCCGAGAGAGGCTCCAGGTATGAGGGGAGTTGATCGGGAAGGGGAGCGGACTCGCCCTCGGGCGCCATGTCCCACTCTTGCCGATCCATACAGTCGTTGGGGGACATCAAGAAGATGACGCGGCGCTCCGCGACCTCCCGAGCCCGTGCGAAGGAGGACAGGAACGGCAGGCCCAGCGGTGCAAGGGCAGCGCTGGCCAAGAACGAGCGCCGCTTCATCGGGAACCCTTCGAAGCCAACCGCTCGTCGATGGCGTCGACGGCGTCGGTGGCGGCGCGAAACAATCCGGAGCCTTGGGCCTCTCTCACGGTGGTGGGTGTTGCCGATCGAGCCCGCTCGTCTCACAAAAAGCGAAGAAAACCCCGAAGCGTCTCGGAATGAGTTGATTGTGCTGCAGTTTTTCACGGATCATCACAACCGATGCGCAGGGGGCCAGCGATTGGGAGCAGCGTTGTGCTGGCGACCCTCATGGGCGGCTGCTACGGCCTCGACCCCTTCTTGTGCGGCACGGATGACGACTGCAGCACGTCGGACAATGGCATCTGTCTGCCGCAGGGCTGCGCATATCCAGCCGACGATTGTCCCTCGGGGCTTCGCTACTCGGACCTCGCCATCGCTGCGGCTGCAGATTCGTGCGTCTCGCCCGACGGCTCGTCGTCGGGCGAGACGGACGAGGGGACCGACACCGCACAGACCACAGGCGTGGCCGCGGACTGCGACGCGGTAGACTGTGGGGCTGGTGAGTGCGTCCTGGCCGAGGGGGCGGCGGTATGTTCCTGTGGGACAGGCCAATACTCGGTCCCTGGCCCGACGTGTGCAGACGACCCTTGCTTGTTCACCCGCTGTTTTTTCGTCGACGCCGACGCGCCTGCGGGGGGGGACGGCTCGTCGGACGCTCCGTGGCAAACGCTCGGCGATGCCGGCAATGCTCTGGCGACCCAGCAGCAGCCTGGCGACCACGTCCTGCTGCGACGCGGCGCCCGGTGGATCGAAGGCCTGAAGCTCTCGGGCCTGGTGGGTACCGATGCTGCGCCGATCGTGATCGGCGCCTACGGTGACGTCGCGGCGGGGATGCCATCGGTGGCACAGGTATGGATCGAAGAGAGCACGTACCTCACGGTGCGCGATCTGGAGGTCGACGGTCGCGATTTCGATGCTCGAAGCGGGATCCGGGCCGAGTTTGTCGATCATCTGATCGTCCGCGATAACCACGTTCACGATGTGGTCGGCGAGGGCATTGGGATGCACTATGGGGCGGAACACACCGTGCTGGTCGGCAACCGTGTCGAGGGTGTGTCCCCTCTGGAGGCCGGCCGCGACCTCAACCTGATCGTGGTGGCCGACGACTGGTGGGACTCGAACACGACGGATATCGGGGACCACCACTACATTATCGACAACACTCTGATCGGCCAGGTCCCCGAGTCCGAGGACTCGACGGATCGAGGCATCGTGTTCTCCAATCGCGACGGCGTTGGCGACTTCAAGGTCTTGGGCAACCGGCTGACGGGAGTGCGTCGGCAAGGACTGTGGTTCCAGGGCAGCGGCTACGCCTGGGTCATGCACAATGAGATTGGAGACGTCTCCGAAGCACCGCTCGAGCCTCCCACGGCAGGTGACTGGAACGCCGCGGTCATCGTTAGCCACGGCGCTGCGGTGCGCATGCTGGGCAACCGAGTCTTCTCTGCCGGCAATCCATTCCTCATGGGCGCCGGCGGTGGCCGATGCGAATTCGAGGTCCGAAGCAATACATTCGCCGGCGGTGGGGATGGCTGGACGGTGTGGCTGGGGCAGGCTCGGGGCGTGTTCGAGGACAACCTCATCATTCCCGATCCGCAGGCAGCCTCGCTGCTGAGCTCCGACTACGCGGAGTACGAAGGCCTCGAGCTCCGCGACAACGCCTATGCCTCAGCTGGGTGTGCGATGGGGTTGTTCGGCGAGGCGCCGCTGGACTTTGCTGCGTGGCAGTCGCTGGGCTTCGACGAGGGCAGCGCATGCGCGGTCGTTCCGGGGGTGTCCGCGGCCATAGATGTGCCCCCCGATCCCGAGTCGTGGCCAGCGTTCGAATCTCTCACGCCTGCAACGAACTGGGAGAGGTGCGCGAATCCTGCGGGCGCGCTGGACTGTGCGGGTGAACCCACCGTGGGCGCGGTCGAGTCATGGCCACAGATGCCGGACAACGGTGGCCGCGGTTGGGAAGGCCCTGCCATCGTGCTGCAGCGCTACCCCATCGAGTAGCGGCTCACGCTTTGATGCCATCGAGAATCGGCAGGATTGTTTTCAATACGTGCCGCTTGACCACGCCCGCGCCATCCGCCGAAAGATGGATGCCGTCGTGCGCTCGGACCCGCATCAGCTTCGGCTTCGCGTCGTCGGAGACTTGGACCATCATCTTGTCCAGGTATCCGCCCTCGTCGTCGGTGAGCAGATCCCAGGTGTCGATGAACAGTGCGTTGCGCCGCAGCGCCATCTCGGCTCGAAAGATTGTGTTGACGATCTTGCAGCGGTTGCGGAATTTCTCGGGCCGCATGATCGGCAGGCCGACCCAGAACAGCTGCTGGCCGTCGGGCGCGAACGTGTCCGCCAGTGCGTTGACCCGGCGTGCGTACTCTTCACGCCATCCTTCGTCGCCCCAGCGAATCCACTCGCCCTTGCCCATGTAAAGGCCCTGCACGTCGTTGCCGCCGAACATCAGCAGCGTCGCGTCGGGCTTTCGCTCCTCCACCAGGCGCGTGGATTCCTCGGTCCAGTTGAAGAAGTCCGGGCGCGCCATGCCTGAGCTGCTTCGGCCGCGCCTGACCACGTCGTGGCCGTGGGTCTTTCGCAGCGCGCGCTCGAGAAACATGCCAAACCCTCCGGCGATCATCGAGTCGCCGGCGAGAAGAACCTTCGGCCCCGCCGGCGGCTCGTCTTCGGCCCGCGCGTCGCGACACAGGGCGGTCCCGGCGAGGGAGACGGCGCCGATGGAGAATGCTCGTCGAGTGAGTGCCATGGGGCTTCTGGAGCTTGGACGTGCGAGCGTTTGGGGGCATTTCCCCCACCCGGACAAACGGGCTGTTTTCAAACGTCAGCGCCTCTGCCTATCGTGTGGGGGTGTGTGCCTGCAATGGCGCACCTTACGCACGAGGCGGACCATGGCAGAGGACCAAACCCAAAAGTTCATCGAGCATCTCGTCACCAACAGCCGGGTGATGCTGTTCATGAAGGGGAACAAGATTTTCCCCCAATGCGGATTCTCGGCCGCCGTCGTCGAGGTGCTCAAGAAGCACGGCGTCCCGTTCGAGTCCTTCAACGTCATGTCGGACATGAAGGTTCGCGATGGCATCAAGGAGTACAGCGAGTGGCCGACCATTCCACAGCTGTACGTCGACGGTGAGTTCGTCGGCGGATGCGACATCGTTCGCGAGATGGACGCTTCGGGCGAGTTGAGCGAGCTGTTCGCGAAGAACCAGCCCGCCGAGGCTTGAGAGCAGGCCGATGCGCGGTCGGGGGGTTCTGGCGGCGATCGGCGCGCTCCTCATCGCGTGTTCTTCGGCGGCTTTGGTCGCCGGCGCGTGTCGTGGCCTGCTTGTGGCCCTTCGGGCCGGTGGACTATGGTGCGCAGATGCAAAGCTTGCCCCTGCGTCTGTGCATCGCCGTGTCTCTGCTCGGATCCGTGATCGGATGCGGGGATGATGGAGGGTCGGGGGACACCGACGGAGGAACCGACGCCAGCAGCACGGGCGCTGGCGTGACGACCGATCCACAGGGCACGTCCAGCTCGTCGACCGACCCCACCACGCCCGCGTCGAGTTCGACCACGGATCCTTCGACGACCGCAGCGGACAGCAGCACCGGCGGCGATCCGTCCGAGGGCAGCAGCGAAGACACCGGCGAGACCAGCACGGGTGCATGCCAGGTCTGGGAGATCACCTACGACCTCGCCGGGAGCGAGTTTGAGATCAGCGGGACCGCGGGCGGGGGTGCCGGTGATCAGGTCAACGTGCTTCAGGAGCCCTACGATGCCGGCGGCAACATCGGGCCCGGTTCCTTCGTGCTTCGCTTCGAGGACGTCGACGGCACACCCGGTGGCCTGGCGACGATGCACACCTACGACATGGTCTTGAACTTCGTCGTCGGTGGAGCGGTCACGGTGACCACCGACATCCAGGGGCAAGCCGGGCCCGAAGAGTGCGGCATCACCCAGGGATTGCTGAACGCGGGCACGGTGGCGTGGGCACCTCCGCTGATCTCCGACTACGTGACCGTCGGAGAGGTACTCTGCGAAGGCGTCCTGTGCTCGCTTGGAGGGTTGCCCAACGGAGATCCCGTCGACATGGGCGGGACCACCGATCAGCCGATCACCGACTTCGTCTTCGAAGACGACCTCAGCGGGTTCACCATGGTCGAGCTGGTGGTCGCGATGGACAACGACTCGACGAACTCGTGGTCCTACAACGGGACCGAGACGGGCCGCGAGCTGATCGACGCTCCGGACTGCCTGTGCCAGTAAGCCGCCGCTACAGGCTGAGCATGCGCTGAATCAGCGACAGCAGCTGCTCGCCCACCTGCTGCAACGATGCTTGCCGCAAGGTGGTGAGCTCGACGTTGTACTGGGTGCGGCGGTCCTTGGAGAACGCGCCCTTCTTGTCGACCTCGAGCATGATCTGGAAGTTGGTCCCTAGATACTGCATGTGGAGGTTCACGCAGTCGATGTTCCATTGGGTCCTCCATTGTGCGGGGGGCTCGAATCTGGCCTTGAACTCCTGCCCCAGCGGCTTGCTCTCCAGGGTGTCCACCCGAAGATCGAGGGCACCCATCGCGTCACGAATCTTCTCGACGTCGATGTTGTGCATGTTGATCGGAACCTCGACCTCGACGTCGTAGGCCCACGCGATGTCCACACAGCCGCGGATCTCCCAGTGCACGTCCTTGCTGGAGATCGAGGTGGACTGGGGGATCCGCAGCTCGAAGGGCATGGGAACGCGGTCGTTCTTCTTGGCCTTCCACGGTCCCTTCTTGACCAAGACTCGGTCCCAAACGTGACCCTTCTTGGCGCCCTTGCGGTGGACCTCGACGAGCTCGATGGTGATCTCGTCGATGGTCTCGTTGTCGGTCGCGGTGAACTCGGCGAAGCCCTTGATCGTGGTGTCGTTGCTGAAGTCGTCGCCCGGCAGGGCGATCATGAAGACGCCGTTGTCGTTCGAGCCCTGGCGGCGGTAGGTCATCGCCGCATCGCCAGGGGTGCTCGGGTTGGACGCGACCACGGGGGGCGTGCTGTACGAGACCGCCGCTTGCTGCTTGCGCGCCTCGATCAACGCCTTGAGGTCGGCGGGCAGCTCGCCCATGACCGTGGCGCCCTGCTGCGGACCCGCGGACCACGCGACGCTCAGCGGCATGTGTCCGACAAAGACCTGCTGACCCGGCGCGAGCTGAACGGGCTGCTGGCCCACGGGGTTTCCGTTGATCCAGGTCCCGTTGCTGGAACCCATGTCTCGGATCATCGCAAAGCCATTCTCCAAGTACACCTCACAGTGTCGCCGGGACACCGTGGGGTGCTGCGCACAGATCGACGTCGACTGCTCATCGCGTCCGATGATGTGACGCGGCGTGTTGCCGTCGAGGGTGGCGGAGATGGACCCGATCTGCAGCGCAACGCTCGTCATCGCGAGCCAACGGTAGCAGCCTCAGAGGCGCCCCCGGGGACGCA
Source organism: uncultured Nannocystaceae bacterium (assembly GCA_964352485.1). Taxonomy (GTDB): domain Bacteria; phylum Myxococcota_A; class Polyangia; order Nannocystales; family Nannocystaceae; genus CAJXVA01. The sequence goes on from CAYGTG010000125.1 coordinate 9,423, forward strand.
GTCCACAACCAATAAAAATGAGCGCCTGGACCCGAGTTGCGGGAGTGGGTCCAGGCGCTCCGGAATCCTCTGCACAGGAGTAGGAGCGGGAAGTGCAGAGTGATGGACGAGGAAAACGAAACGAGGAAAACGAAACGACGAAACAGGAAAAGCGAGGAGGGCAGGCTGCTTGCCGTCAGCGGTGCGCCCTCGACACACACTTCTTACCTCATCCCACAATGTGTGCAAGCACGAATTTGCGTCCCGGGCAAGAATTCAAAGAATTCCGGGGTTCTCGGGCGGCGAGTCGCGGCGGATCTTCGCCAATACCAGCCGGGCCGTGGTGGAGAGCCCCTCGGAATCCAGCGCAGCCTCCATTCTCCGCGCCTGCAGCGTGCGCCTGGCGGCCTCGGTCCGTCCGCGCTCGTCCAGGTCGTGCCATGCGGGGTGAGCCCGCATGCCGCGATCCCCACCCTCGGGTCGCCACGCGGCGACGACCTGCTCGATCAACAGCTCACGTTCGGCTTCGGGGGTCATGCCAACTCCGCGTCGAGGTCAATGCCACGCTTCTTCAAGCACTGCGCCAGCAGCTTGCGGGCCCGGGTGACGTTTTGCAGGAAGGTGTTGAGCTTCATGTCGATGCGCGTCGCGAGCGTTGCATCCGGGGTGCCGGGCCCAGCCAGGCGCGCATCGAGGGCCGAAGCTGGCTTGGCAGGCAGCTTCTCGCGGCAGTCCACGATCGCCCGGCGCAGTAGGGGGTCGGGAGTGCTCGGCTCGACCCGGTCGTCGAGGGCTCGCGATTCGAGCCGTGCCACCACGTCGGGGCGAACCCGTCGGCGGCGCAGGTCGCTGATCGCCAGGTTGCGACCGATGCGAACCGCGAGTCGCAGCAAGCAGTTCGACTTGCCATCGGGCTCCACGCGGGGTGCCACCTGCCAGATCCTTAGCAGCGTCTCCTGCACGACCGCCTCGACATCGACCGCGGAGGCGACCGAGGTGAGGCTCGCCCGCACGCGGTGCTCGGCCCCGGCGACCCAGCGCGCGAACGCGTCCGGATCGCCGGCGGCGATGTTGCTCAAGTGAGTGTCGAGGTCAGCCATCACGCCTCAGAAGACGATCGCAAACGCGCTTCCCT
>CAYGTG010000125.1:10546-12763 GCA_964352485.1 uncultured Nannocystaceae bacterium
CTTCCCTTGTTGGTGAGGGACAGCGAGCGTGGGTCTTGGTCGGTCGACTCCGACAGGCGCACGACCAACCGGATCTGTGCACCCCGCGGGATCTCGCCGCGCCGCGTCGTGCCATCGACAACGAGAGCGGCGCCCAGGTCGGTGCCGTCGGCGAGCCGAATCATGAGGTCCGAGCCTGGGTCCCAGTCGATGCCGTCCGGGACGAGGACCTCGAGGATCCAGACGTCGCCGGTCTTGGACACGACCACGCCGTAGCCTTTGTCGTCCTTGATGATTCCGCTCTGCGTCACGGCTTCGTTCCGCTCCAGTTCCTTGTCCATCACCTCGAGCTTGGGCTTGAGCGATTCGACCGAGATTTCAGGTTCGGCGAGCGACTCTTCCGCGGCGAAGTCGTCCCCCGCGAAGTCGTCGAGCGACGATCGAGCGGAACCTCCCAGCAGGCGACTCAACGCGCCTCCCTTGGCTTTCTTTGCCTGAGCGGGGGAGGCCGTGCGGCTTCGCATCCCGCGGCTGCCGACGGGCGCGGGCGCCGGGGAGGACATCTGGGGTGGCCCTCCGGGTGCGCCCAGCGACGCGGCCCGAAGCCCGAGGCCTTCGACCGACATGCCGTAGGGGATCTCCTGCGGGACCATCTCTCGCCGGGTCGGGTCTGCCGGGTCCACCTCGAGCTGATCGCTGATCGCGACCCATGAGGTCAGCCTCGTTGCGATCTGAAACTGAAGGCCCAGCAGCGTGATCGCGGCATCAGCTCGCCCTTCGTCCGTTCCGGCCGTGCGGGCCAACTCGTGGTCCTCGACGCTCTCGCGGGCGAAGCAGGTGATGACCCCGGGGCTGCCGTGGTCATTGGCCTGTGCTTCCACCCGTGCCTCCCAGAGTCCGGCCGCGGTCCGGCCGCGCACCCGCACCGTGCCGCCTGAACGCGCCAGCTTCACGGAGATGAGCGCGGGGCTCCCCGCGTACAGATCGGGCAGACGCCTGGGGGCGTGCTCGAGCAGCCCGTCACCCTCCAGCTCGAGGTCGACCACCAGCGGGTCCCCGGTGCGCTCGAGTAGCCGAGCGCTCGCCCGCTCGGGATCCTCGCCGAGACCGATCACCACTTCGAGACCACGTCCGGCCCGTGCCGCAGGCCCGGTGAGCGAGCGATTGACCGCGGAGCCTACGCCCACCGTGTGCAGGCGCGAGCCCGATGGGAGCTGCTCGATGATCGCGGAGACGATGTCGCGTTCGAACCCGATCAGGCCGTCGGTGATCACGACGACCTGGCGCTGCGCCTCAGCGCGCACGCCCGCAAGCGCCGCCAGAATGCCCGAGACCATCTCGGTGCCGCCGCTTGCCCGCAGCGAAGCGACCCATTGCAGAGCGCGGGCGCGTGCCTGGGGCGCTGCGGCGATCGGGGTTTCGGAGAACTGGCGGGTCCGGCTGGAGAACTCGATCAGCTCGAGGGTGTCCTCTCCCGACAGGCTTTCGATCAACGCCGATGTCACGCGTTTGGCCTGCGCGAGCGGTTCGCCGGACATCGACCCGCTGGTGTCGAGCAGGACCACCAGGTCGCGGGCCACCGGTGCGGGGCGGATCGACGGCGGCGTGAGCGTGAGGAGGCCGAAGAGGTGGTCCTCCATCGCGTGTCCAGGGGTTGGTCTGGCGACGTCGATCGTGAGGCCAACCTGCGGCGTCGCGACCGGCCAGCGCACGACCACATCGCGATCGAGCCCGACGTCCTGCGCTGCGAAGCAGACATGACCCCCGCGACCCGGTGCAAGCGCATGCGAAGGCGAGCAAGGAACCTGTCCCTCCGGGAGCGTGTCGGCGATGCTCAGATCGAGCGACATCGCGATCGGTCGCGGCCGATCTGCCGTAGCAACGGCCACCCGGTGCGCATCGGGGACGGTGCCGGGGGCGGCCAGGTAGCGGGGCGCGACGACGGTGGGGAACCGCCACTCCCAGCCCCCGGTGCTCTGTCCCGCGTCCGGGATCCAAACCAGGCGTTGGTCGATCTCGATCTTCACCACCACCGTCGCGCCCGGCGGGATGTTGCCGACCTCTTGGGTGAAGAGACTGGCCCGCTCTTGCTCGAGGTGCGCGGCGCTGCGGCCCTGCGCGATGGCCTGCTCGAACCGCTCGCGTGCTCGATCCTTGCGGTCGACCTCACCCAGGATCTCGCGGTCGCCGATCCGAAACAAGAACCCGCTGACCGCCCCGTCTTCAGGCAGCGGCAGC
>CAYGTG010000126.1:0-9987 GCA_964352485.1 uncultured Nannocystaceae bacterium
TGTCGCCCACTCGGGCCAGCTGCCGCGCTGCCTCCGCGCGGAGCTCGATGTCGCCGTCGGCAAACTCCAAGATCGACCGCAGCGCCTTCTTGGCTGGGGCGGACGCGCAGCGACCGAGTCCGGAGATGGCGGCCCGGGCGGTCGCGCGATCTGTGTCGCCGCCGTCACCCGTGGCGCTTCCGCGGCCCGAGAGCAGATCGACCGTCTCGTCCGAACAGGGCGCAGCGACCCGTTCGAGCGCCGCTTGTCGGACTTGGGGCCACGGGTTGTCGAGGGCGGTGGGCAACCACACCTGGGCCTGCGCGAGCGGTGCATGTTGGTACGCGAAACTCGCGAGCCTGGGGGCGTCCGAGTCGCGCAGGGCGAAGCGCTCGGTCAGCGCGCCCGCGTCGGCCTCCGGCAGTCCGCGCAGGGAGAGCCAGCCGAGGATCTCAGCCCGTTGTGAGCCGCCACGTGCGGCCTGCAGCTGCGTTTGCGCCAACGCGCGAAGCGGCGCCGTCGCGTCCTTCGAACCCAGGGCCCCAAGGCCCCGAACGGCCGCCACGCGCGCTGCAAACCGTGCGTCGGCGTTTGTGGCCACCGCGGTCAATCGGTCGAGCACGGCGCCGTCGTCCGCGCCGATGCGGGCCCGAAACCGGAGCAGGGCGGGCAGGCGCGCTGCCTCGTTGTCGTCGGGGGGCTCGCCCAGCGCGGCATCGAGCGCGGCATCGGTCGCCGCGATGACCGAACGGGCAGCGATTGGGTCCCGCTTGGCGCGGTCGGCCAACGTTCGACGCAGCTCTCGTTCGAGTTCGAGCTGACCGCGGCCGATCAGCACCACCATCTCGCCTGCGCGCTCGGCCGGCTGCAGCCCCACCCAGTCGGTCAGCAGCGCAGCGCGCAGCTGGGGTGGAAGCGCTGCGTCTCCGACGAGTTCCTGAAGGTGGGTCGTGGCACCTGGCCCCTGCTCGAGGAGCAGGGTGCGCCACGGATGGGCGAGCTCCAGCACGGCCGCACCGGGATCCGCGTTGACCACCGCACGCCGCAGCGCCTTTGCGAATCGCGGCAGATCCTCGGGGAGGCGGAGTTGGGCGAGGACCCCCAGCAGGCGCCGCTGCTCCGAGGGGCCCGGCGCGGGGACAGCATCGATCCGGGCGCGCAGGGCTGGTGCGGCCATGTCTGGGTGCGACTCGAGCCGAGCGCGGGCCTGCAGGTAGGCCTTGGAGCTGTCGGAGACGATCGTGTCCACATCCGCCTGCGCTTGCGCCTGCGCGTACGTCGGTTCGGCAGTCGGCGGCTCGGTCGGAGCGGCGAGGTTCAGCAGTGCCCAAAGCGCCCAGCAGTTCATCGCGCCGACGATAGCAAGCCCGTGCCCGGCCGAGGCTTGTGTTGCGCCCCCCTGCGGTCCAAAGTCGCCCGGCCATGGGTCCTGAGGCCTTCGACTTCGCGCTGCCCACCGAGCAGATTGCCCACGAGCCTGCGCCCCAGCGGTCCGCGTCCCGGATGCTGGTGCTCAAAGACGAGTCTCGGCATCTGCATGTCCGCGACCTCCTCGGCGAGCTTCCCCCCGACGCGCTGGTCGTCGTCAACACGTCGAAGGTGGTCCCGGCGCGCATGCACGGGGTCCGCGCGGACGGTCGGAGCTTCGAGCTGCTGCTGTCCGCCCCCGGTCCCGGGCAGGGCGTAGGCGCGCGGGTCAACGCCTGGGTGCGTCACGCCAAGAAGCTCAAGCCCGGCGACGTGTTGGTCGTGGGCGAGGACGCGCTCACCCTGGAGTTCGTGGGACCCGACGCGCTCGACCCGCGTGCGCGCGCGTTCACGGTCGTTCGCGGCGACGTGCTCGCCGCGTGCGAGGCCGCAGGGGAGGTCCCGTTGCCGCCGTACATCGCACGGCCCGAAGGTCCATCGGCGCAGGACCGTGACCGCTACCAGACCGTGTTTGCATCCGCGCAAGGATCGGTCGCCGCCCCGACCGCCGGGTTGCATCTGGACGAGGCGATGGTCGCCGCGCTGGATCCGGCTCGCGTCACCCTGCACGTGGGTCCGGGGACGTTCTTGCCGATGGAGGCACAAGACGTGCGAGATCACCGGGTGGGGGCGGAGCGCTATTCCATCGATGCCCCCAACGCGTCGCGCATCCAGGCCGCACGGGACGCTGGGCGCCCGATTGTGGCGGTCGGAACCACGGCGACGCGCACGTTGGAGGCGCTGGGGCAGGGCGGGCGCCCCATCGTCGCCGGCGCATCACAGACGGACTTGATGATCACCCCCGGCTACACGTTTGAGGTGGTCACGCACCTGTTGACCAACTTTCACCTCCCACGCAGCAGCCTATTGATGCTCGTGTGCAGCTTGGGCGGCCGCGAGCGGGTGCTGGCCGCCTACGAGGAAGCCGTCCGCGAAGGCTATCGTTTCTACAGCTATGGGGACTGCATGCTCGTGTGTCCCTCACAGGCAGGTCAATGAGCGACATGCACGATACGCGTCCGCATCCTCGAGAGGTCCTCGACTCCCCCAGCCCCGTCGTGGATCGCCCGGTTGGGTCGTTCGTGGAGGTCGCGCGCAGCGGTGATGCGCGCAGCGGGGTCCTGTTCACGGCGCACGGACCCGTGCAGACGCCGGTATTCATGCCGGTGGGCACATACGGGGCGGTCAAGGGATTGACGCCGCGGGACCTCGAGGCCACGGGCGCACAGATCGTACTCGGCAACGCCTATCACCTGGCGCATCGGCCCGGCCCCGAACTGGTGGCCGCACATGGCGGACTGCACGGCTTCATGGGGTGGGACCGAGGTATCTTGACCGACAGCGGCGGCTATCAGGTCTTCAGCCTGCGGGGCCTGCAGAAGATCGATGACACGGGCGTCGATTACCGAACCCACTTCGACGGGTCGAAGCACCGCATGACCCCGCGCAGCGTGCTCGAGGTCGAGGCCAAGCTGGGCTCGGACATCTGCATGATCCTCGACCATTGTCCGCCCGGTGACGCGGACCGAGCCCTCATGCGCGCGGCGATGGAGCGGACGACGCGATGGGCCGCAGAAGCGGCGGAGCTGCGTGAACAGATCTTGGCCCCCACTCAGATGTGCTTTGGCATCGTGCAAGGCGGCACCGACCTCGAGCTCCGCGAAGAGCACCTGGCACAGATCGCACAGCTGGGGTTCTCCGGTCTCGCGCTCGGAGGCCTCTCGGTCGGCGAGCCGACCCCGGCGATGCACGCGACGATGGCGGCCATCGCCCCGAAGATGCCCGCCGACAAGCCGCGCTATGTCATGGGCATCGGGACCCCGGCCGACCTGGTGGCGGCCGTACGAAGTGGTGTCGACATGTTTGACTGCGTGATGCCGACCCGCCATGCGCGCAACGCTCAGCTGTTCACCTGGGCCGGAAGAATGAACATCCGGCGGGCCGAGCACCGCGACGACCTGCGCCCGATCGACGACCAATGCGCGTGCGAGTGCTGCACCACCACGACCCGCGCCTACCTGCGCCATCTGCACCGGCAGAATGATCCTCTTTACGGGCGCCTGGCGACGATTCACAACCTCTTCTTCTATGCTCAGCTCATCGCCGTGCTCCGGCAGGGTCTGAGGACCGGCACGTTCGAAGCGGTCCTGACCTCGATTCAGCCGATGCTGGACGCCTACGCCCCGCGATGAGGATCTTCGTCCCACCACGGAATTCGCGTGCGCATCCGGCGGATTCGGGGCGGAAGGTCGAAAACCGTCGCGATTCCAGAGGGTTCACCTCGGGACGTTCGCGTTTCACGCCTTGACCACGCAAACGCCCCTCTGCTACTTCCCGGCGGCTGCGCGCCGGCGCCCGTCAGATGGGCGGGCACGCTCGCTTAGTCTCCGCACACGCCATGACCACCTCCATCATCAACCTCGCTGTGCTCGTTGAGGCAACGCCCGCGCTGCTGGCCGAAGGCGGCCCGCCCAGCTTCTTGGGCAACCCGATGTTCATGATGGTGATCATGTTCGCCATCATCTACTTCATGGTGCTGCGGCCGATGAGCAAGCAGGAGAAGGACCGCAAGAAGCGGGTCGAGACCCTGAAGAAGGGCGATGAGGTGGTGCTCGGTGGCGGCATCCTTGGCCGAATCTCGAGCGTTGACGACGAGATCGCGATGGTCGAGATCGCGGACCGCGTCAAGATCCGGGTCCTCAAGAAAGACATCTCCGACACCCGCGCTGCCGCCATGGCCAAAGACGCCAAGGACGACAAGAGCAAGGGTAAGGACAAAGACAAAGGCGAAAGCAAGGACGCAAAATCGGCCAGCTAGGCCTGTTTTCGCCAAGCAAGGACATTTCCCATGCGTAGGTTTCTGAAGATCAAGGCCCTCGGCCTGCTGCTGCTGGTCGTCGCTGCGACGCTGGCGGTGCTGCCGTCGGTCGTTCCCAACGCGCAGGAGCGGTTGCCCTCGTGGATCACCTCCACGTTCACCCGCACCTTCAAGCTCGGCCTGGACCTCCAGGGCGGCCTCCACCTGGAGTACTCGGTCGGCGTCGACGAGGCGCTCGAGAACAAGCTCGATGGCATCGCCGCCGAGCTCGAGGCGTCGTTCGCCGAGAAGAAGGACGTCCGCCCGAAGGTCGATCGCAACGACACGGTCGACACGCTGACGATCACGTTCGACGACCCGAGTCAGGTCGCGCTGGCGACGGATGACGTGATGGGGCCGGTCTACGGCTTGCTGGAGCGCGCTGACGCCCCGGATGAGGGCATGCCCACCGAAGATCAGGGCGTGATCACGCTGAAGATGCCCGAAGCCGTGCTCGCCGAGACGCGGGCTCAAACGGTGGGGACGGCGCTCGAAACGGTGCGCAAGCGCGTGGACGCCATGGGCGTGGCCGAGCCGAACATTTACCCGAAGAACCGCCAGATCGTGGTGGAGCTTCCGGGTCTGTCGGACACCAGCACCGAGGCGCTTGCGGCCTCGTCCCAGGCCAGCGACCGCCTTCGAGACGTGCTGTCCGCCGCCGGTGCACAGCAGGTCATGGTCAGCGAGGTCCGCGGCAACCCGTGGGCGTTCAAGATCACGCTGCCCGACGGCAACTCGCGTGAAGCTCTCAACGGAGCGTTCCCGGGCAAGATGACCGAGGCTCTGGTCATCGTCGACGACCGGCTCCCCTTCGAGCTTCAGATTCTCGAGGACGACCCCGCCGTGCAGGCGGACGTCGCCAGCGACGTGCTGACGCTCACCGAGGCCGCCCAAGAGTCGGTGCTCGAGGACAGCAGCGACTTCCGCCGGCTGCTGAAGATCATCGAGCGTCAAGCGGTGCTCACGATGCACCTCGTCGACGACGAGCGCCCCTTCCGCGAGACCGGCAAGCCGTACCTCAAAGCACTGTTCGAGGCGGGCTACGTCACCGAGGGCATGGGCATCTCGGTCAATGTCGAGCGTGACTATGGTCGGGACAACGGTGTGACCGTGAAGGACCCGTACGCGTTCTTCGCGAAGGACAAGAAGACCCTGCAAAACTTCTTCGCCAGCTTGCCCCCGCAGTGGCGTCTTCCGCCCGACCGCACCGTCTATTTCGGACCCACGCCATTCCCCACCCGGAAGGGCGGAGAGCCCGAGATCCTGTACCGAACCTACATCTTGCACACTCGTGCGGGCGTCACCGGCGACAAGATCAACAACGCCAGCGTGCAGGCCGACTCCCAGACGGGCCAGCCGCAGGTTGCCGTCCAGCTCAACCGTCAGGGCGCCAACCAGATGGAGGACCTCTCGGGGAACAACATCGGCCGCAAGATGGCCATCGTCCTCGACGACGAGGTGCGCTCCGACCCGATCTTCAACGACCGTCTCAGCGGCAACTTCGTGATCACCCTGGGCAGCTCGCCCGGCAAGACGGTGCGCGAAGAAGCCAACGACCTGGTCAAAGTGCTCAAGTCCGGATCCCTTCCCGCGCGACTGCAAAAAGAGTTCGAGATTCGCGTCGGTGCCGACCTCGGCAAAGAGTCCGTCGAGCAAGGCTTCTTGGCCTTCATCGTCGGACTCGCCGCGGTCATCGTCTTCATGTTGTTCTACTACCGGGGCTCGGGGGTCATCGCCGTGTTTGCCCTGGTGCTCAATATGGTGCTCATCCTGGCCGCGATGGCGTTCTTCGGAGCCACGCTGACGCTGCCGGGGATTGCCGGGGTTGTGCTGACCATCGGCATGGCGGTCGATGCGAACGTCATCGTGTTCGAGCGGATCCGAGAGTATGTCCGAGAGGGCTTCACGGCACGGGCCGCGATCGAGTCCGGCTACGACCGCGCCTTCACCACGATTCTCGACGCACAGCTGACCACGGCCATCGCGGGCCTCGTGCTCTACCAGTACGGCTCGGGCCCCATTCAGGGCTTCGCGGTCACGCTGATGATCGGGATCGCCACGTCCATCTTCACGGGCGTCTGGTGCAGTCGCCTGTTCTTTGACTTCCAGTCGAACCGCCGCGGCTTCGACCGGGTGTCCATCTAAGGGGAGGGGAATCAGACGATGTCCGACTCCAACAAACAGAAGTTCTTCGAACTCATCCCCTCGGGGACAAAAATCGCGTTCATCGGGAACCGCTGGCGCTACATCACGATCTCCATCGTGCTGCTGCTCTCGTCCTTCGCAGCCCTGGCCTACAACCAGGCCACCAAGGGCTCGATCCTCAACTTCGGCATCGACTTTGCCGGAGGCTCGCAGGTTCGCTTGCGGTTCGAAGCCGACAAGGACCCGGGCGTTGATGCCATCCGAGACGCACTGGTCGAGGCCGGCTACGAGAGCAGCTCCGTGGTGACCGTGCCCGACTCCGAGCACGAGGTGCTTGTCCGGGTGAAGGAGACGCTCTCGATTGACGACGACAAGGTCGAGAGCTGCAAGGCCGCGGTGCAGACGGTGCTCCGGGTCGACGGTAGCGGAACCACAGAGCTGCTCAGCTTCAACCACCCCCCGGGCGGTTCCAAGCTGTTCTTCGGCTACGACGCCGAGCCGAACTACAAGGACCTCGAAAACAAGGTCAATGACGCCGGCTGTCAGGGCACCGCGGACAAGGGCTTTGGTGCCAAGGAGGGCGAGAGCCCGGCCGAGTTTGCGCTCATCGGCGTGGGCTCGAAGATTCGCAAAGAGTTCGACGCCAAGTTCGGTACCGGAGCCGTGGCTGAAATCGTTCGCTCTGAGACGGTCGGGGCGAAGGTCGGTGGCCAGCTGAAGGAAGACGGCGCCAAGTCGATGCTCTACGCGATCGGCTTCATCTTCCTGTTCGTCATGATTCGCTTCGACCTCCGGTTTGCGCCCGGCGGCATCGTTGCGCTCACCCACGATGCCATCCTGGTCATCGGTGCGTTCGCCATCACGGGCAAGGAGTTCAACCTCCAGACCATCGCGGCGATCCTCACCGTCATCGGCTACTCGATCAACGACACCATCGTGGTGTTCGACCGGATCCGCGAACGGGTGGCGCTGCACCGCGACGAGCCGATCGAGAAGGTCACCAACGACGCGCTCAACGACACCCTGTCGCGAACGATCCTGACCTCGGGCACCACGCTGCTCGTTGTGCTTGCGACGTTCTTCATGGGCGCTGGACCCATCAAGGACTTCGCCTTCGCCCTGATCATCGGCGTCCTGGTGGGTACCTTCTCCTCGCTGTACATCGCAACGCCGGTGTTCCTGTGGGTCAACAAGCGCTTCTACGGAGGACGCGGTCACCTGGCGGACATCGACGAAGAGGGCACCGGTACTTTGCTCTCGGGTGAGGAGCCGGAGGCCCCCAAGCGGCCGCTGGTCGTCGACGCGACGGCGGGGGTGCCGACCAAGGACGGCTCTGGCAAGAAGACACGACGGCGACGGCGTCGTCCCAGTCCGTCCAGCGACGAGTAGGGGCGCCCACCCGCACCGCAAAGGGAGATCTCCGAACCGGAGGTCTCCCTTCTTTCGTTTTCGGACCGTGGAGGCTGTCCGCGCGCTGCGGTGTGGCTGCTCGACTGCAGCGGCACGAGTAGGATGCGGCGTGCCCCCGGACGCCCCACCCAGTTCCGCGCCGGCGCCTGCCACCGCTCCCAAGGTCGTCTTGCGACGAGAGGGGCGGCCAGAAGCGCTCGAGCAGCGGGCCGCAGCCCTTGGGGTGCATCCTTTGGCGCTGGAGTTGTTGTGGGCTCGGGGCGTCGAAGACGCGGCCGACGTGCGCCGGATGCTCGCTCCGACCCTCAGCCAGCTGCGGCCGCCCCATGAGATGGCGGGATTTCCCGAAGCGCTCGAGCTGCTGGTGCAGGCCAAGCGCGAAGGCTGGCGGGTGGGGGTGTTCGGGGACTACGACGTCGACGGCGTGACCACTGCGACCATCCTCTCCGGCTACCTCGAGGCGCTCGGGGTCGAGGTTGTCGTTCGCGTCGCCCATCGCGACCGCGGATACGGCTTTGGCGTGCCCGATGCCGAGGCCCTTCATCAGGCCGGCGCCCGGCTGGTCCTGTGTGGCGACACGGGCACCTCGGATATCGAGGCCCTCGCGTGGCTGCGCGCGCACGACGTTCGCTCGGTCGTCATCGACCACCACCAAGTCCCCGAGGTGATCCCGCCGACCGATGCCTTGATCAATCCTCACCAGCCCGGGTGCGGATTTCCGTTCAAGGGTCTGTGCTCGGCGGGGGTGGCGTTCTACTTGTGCGCGGGACTGCGAACCCGGCTGGCCAAGGATGGCGACAAGGGCCTGCCCGATCCTCGGACGCTGCTCGACCTTGTCGCGCTCGCGACCGTCTGCGACATGATGCCGCTGACGGACGAAAACCGCGTTCTGGTCTCGGCGGGTCTGCGTCACCTGGAGCAGCGCGGTCGGCCTGGGCTCGGTGCGCTGCTCGAGCGGGCGGGCGTCGAGGCTACCGAGGCGCTCGATGAGGCGCACCTGGGCTTCAAGCTCGGGCCTCGGATCAACGCGCCGGGGCGACTGGGCGCGGCCGAACCCGCGCTCGCCCTGCTGCGCGCGCGGACGGAGTCCGAGGCCGGACCCCTGGCTGACCGGGTCGAGATGCTCAACGCGCAGCGCAAGCGGCAGTCCGAATCGATCTCGGCCGAAGCCACGGCGTTGCTCCAAGCGGATGCGGCCAACGAGCAGCGCGCGGGTCTGGTCGTCGCGCACGGCGGCTGGGCGCCGGGCGTGGTCGGCATTGCAGCCAATGGCCTGGTCGAACGCTTCAACCGCCCGGTCGCCGTCTTGGGCCTTGGCGCTGATGGACTTGGCCGGGGCTCGGTGCGCAGCTGCGACGGCGTCGATGTGCGCGCGGCACTGGCCGAGTGTGCCCCCCTGCTCGAACGCTTTGGGGGGCACCGCGAGGCGGCCGGGCTGACGGTCAGGGCCGAGCGAATCGCCGAGTTCACCGAGGCGTTCGCCGCTGCGGTGGCCACCCAACGGGCGGAGGCCCCTGCGCGGCCCGACGAGGAGTGCGTGGACCTCGAGCTCCCCCTGGCGGCAATCGAGCCGGAACTGTGCGCCATCATTCGAAGCGCGGGACCGTATGGCGTCGGTTTTGCGCCGCCCCGCTTCATCGCGCGGAGTTGCGAGGCGCAGCGGGTCCGGGTGCTCAAAGAGCGTCACATTGCGCTGACGCTGGCCCAGGGCAAGGACCGGGCGGATGCGATCGGGTTTGGCATGGCGCAGCAGGAGCCCCCGCGCGGGAGCCGGGTCGACGTGGTGTTCGTGCCGCAGCTCGACGTCTTCCGGGGAGTCACCCGGGTGAAGCTCCACCTGCAGAGACTGTGGCTCTCGCTTTGACGCTCGAAAACTCCCAATGCTAAACCTTGGGCATGCGCTTGATCTCCGTAGGCATCGGTCTCGGCCTTTGCATCGTCTCGGGATGCGGCCTTCGCAGTGACCCGCTGTTCATCGCGGACACCGATGTTGGCTCGAGCGCCACGACGGACACGGACACCGACGACTCGGGGGATGCATCGGAGAGCAGCGGCAATAGTGGCGACTTTCCGCCGCCGGTCGAAGGCCGCGCTGGCTCGTGCACCAACCCGATCGAGCTGCCGACGAC
>CAYGTG010000126.1:9997-12713 GCA_964352485.1 uncultured Nannocystaceae bacterium
CTTCGTGGACCCGGGCTGTACACGACGGAGTGCGGCGCCGCCGAAGGGCTCGAGGACGTGTACTCGTTCACGCCCCCCGGAGCGACCGACGTGACGCTGACGTTCGACAACGCGCAGACCAACTTCGCGCCGATCGTTCGGGTCACGGAGAACGCGTGCGGTGAGGAGGCCACGGTCCTGCGTCAGTGCACCGACCAGTGGACCGCCGACAACAAGCGGCACTTCCTCGCCTTCGGCAACCGCACCTATTACATCGCCGTCGACTCCTCGGGCGGCGGTGGCAACTACGCCTTCGACGTCTCGTTGGAGCCCGTGCCGCTGCTGGAGTGCGACATCCATCCGGAGACCATCACCCAAAACCCGGGGTCGCGATTCTTGTGGGAGAACGAATTTACCGGAGGCCAAGGCACCGCGGACTCGCAGTGCGGCGGCGTGGGCAAGGAGAACTTCTTTCCGCTGGAGATCTTCTCTCCTGGCGTGGTGTCGATCACGGCGACCGGCATCGGTGCCTACAGGCCGCTGATCAGCGTGCGCACGAACTGCAGCGCTCTGACCGAGTCCGAGTGCACCAGCGATCAGTTGCTGGGCACCCCGGGCTTCGCATTCCTCAGCGTGTTCCTCGAGCCGGGATCGTACTTCCTGTCGATCGACTCGCTCACCCTCGACGAGGGCGGCTACGCGCTCGAAGTCGCGTTCGACTGATCGCGGACGCTCAGTTCACCAGCAGGCGACCGTTGCGGACGACGCACGTGGGTTCACAGTCGGGGCCGTTGGGCTGCAGGGTCTCGACCGCTTGGAGCACGACTTCGCTCGGACCGGCGATCAGGTTCTCGTCGGGGTCGGTGATCGTGACGGTCACGGTGGAGCGAGCCCCAAACTCGGAGTCGGTCAGCTCGAACCCGCCTGCGTTGCAGTCGACATCCGGCGGCAGTTCGGCCGCGGTTTGTGGGTCGTTGCAGAGGTAGGTCTCACTGTCGCTGCCGTTTTGGAGCGTGAGATTGTAGGGCCCGCTGACCAGGCCTCCGGGATAGGTCACAACCGCTTCGTTGCTGCATCCGACCTCCGTGCACGAAGCTCCCGTATCGGAGCAGCTGGTGCCGCCCAGAGCCAGGCATGCGAGAGCGAGCCATATACGCAACATGGCCGCATGCTAGCAGCCCGTGGTGAACCCCGGCACGGCGGATCGCGATGGAAAAAGACGAGTGAGACGTCGGGTCGGGCTGCGAGGCGTGCCCGAAGGGCAGGACAAGGCCCCTGCCATGGGTGCATCACAGCGCGAGCCGGCGTAACCTTGCCGGGGGTCCGATGCTGCGTCCGTTCCTGCACGTGGTCCGTCCAAGCGACTGGACCGGCAAGCTTGCCGAAACGACGATTTTCATCGCCGGCACGCTGGTGTTGTTCCCGGTGCTCCTCGTTCGGCTCCCCCCGCGGTGGCTCGCGCTGGTGCACGGCCAGGGGTGGATCCTTCGCGCCGGGATGCTGTTGCTGGGGCTGTGGCTCCTGCAGTGGATGCGGGCGTGGTTGCTGGCCAGGCTGCCCCTGGCGCCGTATCTCGTCTGGAACACGCTCGTGTTTCCAGACCGTGGACAACAACGACGCATCAAGGTCGCGGACATCGCCGAGCTCTACCTTGAGCTCCGCCCCACCGGGCAGACCCAGGTGTTCATGGTGTTGGTCAACGACGGCACGCACCACGAGCTGTGCCCCGTGGATTGGCCGGGGGCTGGTGAGTTGTTTCGGCTCCTGACGCGCCGGCTAGAACGCCGCCAGCGCCGCGACGCTCGGTCGTAGAATCTCGGTGCTTCCAGCGTCCTGCCTGGATTCGCGGCTGGATTAGCCGCGGGCGCGACGGTGGAGTCTTCGACCCAGCGCCAGGGCGAGGGCAGCGAAGGCGAGCCCGGGAACAAGATGGCCCCACGCGAGGTGTTCGCCGTGGTCGACGGGGCAGATCCAACTCGTCGTTGCAAGCGCGGCCAGGGTCAAGCCCGCGGCGACCCAGGCGGTGGAGTTGGCCGCCCGCCGCTGCGCGAACGCGCCGCTGAGCGCACCGATACCCACCAGACCGGTCCCGAGCGCCACCAACGCCATGCCGCAGGAGGCAGCTTGGTGCGGAGCGGCGCCTCCGATCGGCCAGCCGACGACGGCGCACAGCGGGATCACCACGCCCGAGATCGCCAGCACCACTCGGGTGGTGCGGCCGGGGAACCACAGCCCCACGCCGACGGCCGGGAACAGCAACCCGCAGATGAGCCACGAGACTCCCAGCGCGAGCTGGCGCCACATCGGCATGGCCACGAAATCCTCGCGAATCCCAGCCATGGCGATCAACGCAAAGATGAGCGAAATCGCACCAATGACCGCAGGGAGAAAGTGTCGGCGTTTTTCCTGGACGCCGGCGGAGAGATCCGCCCCGATCGCGTCGAAAACATCGCGTTTCATTCGGCCTCCGTCGTGGCGTCGTCCTGGCCAAGCAGCGGGCGCTTTCGCGGTTGGAGCAGTCGGGCCAGGGCTTTGTACGCACGATGCGCACGCACCCGGATCGCACCTTCGCGAACCTGCAGACGGCTCGCGATGTCCGCCATCGACATGCCGCGCAGCTTGTGGAGCTCGACCACCTCACGTTGTTTGGGCGGAAGCTGTGCGATCGCAGCCCGGACCTCCGCGACGATGAGCGCCTCGGACTCGATCTGTTCTCCGTGTTCTTGTGCCGTGGGGC
>CAYGTG010000127.1:0-12684 GCA_964352485.1 uncultured Nannocystaceae bacterium
CTGCCAGCTGCGGCCGCGAGTACCAGGTCAACGAGGGCGACGGCGCCTTCTACGGCCCCAAGATCGACTTCCACATTCGGGACTCGATCGGCCGCAGCTGGCAGTGCGGCACCATTCAGGTCGATTTTTCCATGCCCGAGCGCTTCGGCCTCGAGTACGTGGGCGCCGATGGAGACAGGCACACGCCGGTCATGCTGCACCGCGCCTGTTACGGGTCGATCGAGCGCTTCTTCGGCATCGTGACCGAGCACTTCGCCGGCGCCTTCCCGCTTTGGCTCGCCCCCGTACAGGCCAAGGTGCTGCCGATTTCGGAGAAGTACAACGACTATGCGGCGAAGGTCGCCGCCCAGCTCGACAGCCACGCGGTGCGGGTCGAGGTCGACAGCAGCGATGAGCGACTCGGTTACAAGATTCGCGCCGCGACCATGCAAAAGGTCCCGTACCTGATCGTCGTCGGCCAGAAGGAAGCCGAGACGGACACCATCAACGTCCGCTGGCGCGATGGCGAAGACATTGGCGAGACCACCGTCAAGGGTCTCGTCGACGCGATGCCGCCCTACACGGTTCCAGCGCTTGCAGCATCGCTGCGAGAGATGGCACCCCAAGCCGCCGAGTAGCGGCACCATCGCGGACGAAGGCCGTCGTCCTTATCGAGGTCGGCGCCCTTCGACGTTTTTGGCCGCTATACTTCGAGCGATGCGAGAATCCTTGCTGGTCGTCGTTGCGATCATTGCACTGCTCGCAACCGCTGCGCTGCAGCCCGCGACGGCGATCCGCGGTGGCCTCGTCGTCGCGGTCGGTTTCTTGTTGCTCGGAAGCCTCGCGGGCGGCCTGTACCACCTGCGGCTCCACCGAGTTCTGTCCGCTCGGGACGCACTGCCACGCCGATGGTGGATCGATCCGACGAAGCTGCACCCACAGCTGAGCGATGCCGAGCGCGAACGGGTCCTGCCCGCGTTCTATGCTGGAGCTGCGGCATTCAGCGTGTGTGTGCTCGGATGTGTGTCTATGGTTTCAGGGCTGGCCCGCCTGTTCCTTTGAGACACCGGGGGCCTGACCCCACACGATCCCCGGGGGGCGCGTACAGCACGTAGTCTTGCAGACATTCCGATCGTCAATACCGGTAAGCACTCGAAATTGAGGATGAAATTCCGATTGCGACAACACCCACTGTCGATGATTCTGGAAGCCGGGGATTGAGGTCGATGCAGCGATGTAAGAAAAACCACTGGATTCTGGGCGCTGCGCTGCTTGCCGCGACCGGATGCTACGGCGGACTCGACCTGGAGGCCGCGGGGGCCGGACCCAACTCGGGCTCTGGCGGTACGGACTCGGGCTCCGACTCGAACTCCGACTCCGGTTCCGACTCCGACTCCGACTCCGACTCCGACGGTCCCAACAGCTCCGAGCTCCCGGCCCCATCTTCGCGACTCGCTCGGCTCACCCACACCCAGTGGGAGAACACCGTGCAGGACCTCCTGTACCTCGACGCGCCCACGGGCTTCTCCGAGTCGTTCCGCGCCGACCCCTCCAACGCAGGCTACCTGTTCGAGAACAGCGCAGCCGCCCTCGAGGTCGACGGGCCTCTGTGGTCCGGCTACCAGGTTGCTGCGGTCGAGACCGCCTCCCTTGCAGTCACAAGCCCGAGCGTCCTCGCGGCGATCCTACCCGTCGACGACGGAGACAGCGCGGCCCGAGCCGAAGCGTTCGTCCGTGACTTCGGGATGCGGGCATTCCGTCGGCCGCTCGAGGAGGATGAGGTCATCGCCTATGCCGCGCTCTTCCCCGGCGCGGCCGAGCTGTACGACGAGAGCACCGGCTTTGAGGCTGGGGTTCAGCTGGTCGTCGAGACCATGCTCCAATCGCCTCACTTCCTGTACCGAATCGAGAGCAGCACTGAAGCCCAAGGCGACGTGATCGCGCTGGGCGACTTCGAGGTGGCGCAGCGTCTGTCGTACTTCCTGCTCGACTCCATGCCGGACGACGAGCTCTTCGACGTCGCAATCGAGGGCTCGCTCACCCAAGGCGACGTCCTCGAAGACCAGGCTCGGCGCCTGCTGGCCGATCCACGGGCCAAGAAAGTCGTGGAGAGCTTTCACGACGACCTGTTCGACGCCCAGTCCTACCTGGGCGCCTCCCCCTCGCCAGCCTTCTACCCGGACGCCCCGACGGACCTGGGTGAGCTTGCGGTTCAAGAGTTCCATACGTTCGTCGAACGCACGCTCGTGGACGACCAGGGCGGGGTCTACGACCTCCTGACCTCGAGCGTCGCGTACGTCAACGACGACCTCGCCGCCATCTACGGCGTCACCGGGGTCGTCGGCGATGAGTTTCAGCGGGTCGAGCTCGACCCCGCGCTGCGGCGCGGCATCTTCACCCAGATTGGCTTCCTCGCCGGCAACGCCACGGGCGTGCAACCAGACCCCATCCATCGCGGTGCGTTCATCTCCGAGCGCATCACCTGCTCGGAGCTCCCGCCTCCGCCCGATGTCATTCCCCCGCTTCCCGATGTCGAGGGACTGACCAACCGCGAAGCCATCGAAGAGCTGACCGAGGAGCCCGGGTCGAGCTGCGCCGGCTGCCACACCACCTTCATCAACCCGATGGGCTTCCCCTTCGAGAACTACGACTCCACCGGGGCGTTCCGGACCATAGACGACGGAAAGACCGTCGATCCGGCCACCACCGTGATCCTCGATGGCCAGGAGACCCCGGTCGCGAACGCCGTGGAGCTGGCGGACCTCCTCGCACAGAGCCCCGCGGTGCACGAGTGCTATGCCAAACATTGGGTCGAGTACGCCTCCGGCCGACCGGCGCTGCCCGAAGACGATGCCTTGGTCCAGCGTCTCGCCGCCGCCTCCCTCGACTCCTCCGCGTCCATGCAGGACACCTTGATCGAAATCGTCAAATCTCAGCCTTTCACCACTCGCTCCGCATTTGAGCTCGAGTAAGGAGACCCTGCCATGAAGCTTTCTCGTCGATTCGTACTTCGTGGGATGGGTGCCGCCACCGTGGCGCTTCCCATGCTCGAGAGCCTTGCACCCCGCGGCGCCAAAGCTGGTGGCAACGCCACGCCGCCCTACGCCATCTTCCTGCGCCAAGCCAACGGTGTCGGCGCCGCACAGAGCACCGATGTTGGGGACGAACCCGAGCGGTTCTGGCCCCGCAACCCTGGCGCGCTGACCCAGGAGAATATCGAGGGGCGCGCCATCGGAGAGCTCACCGACTTCGCCGATCGACTGCTGGTCGTTGGCAATGTGCGCATGGAGTTCTACGACTACGGCGACGGCCACGCCCGTGGTGTGTTCCAGTCCCTCACCGGTCGCGGTGCGAACGTCGCGGGCGCGGGCGGTTCCTCCGAAGCCAGCGGTGAGTCGCTCGATCACCGGATCGGTCGAGAGCTCAACGCCGACGACCGAGAGTCCATGTTCATGTACGCCGGCCGCAACGCGGGATGGCTGGGCGGTGCGTGTCTGTCCCACCGCGGCGCAAACAGTCGCCGCGGCCCGCTGCACAACCCGGTGCTCGCCTATCAGCAGATGATGGGTATCGACAGCGACCAGTTCGCCACGCTCATCGCTCGGCAGCGCAGCGTCAACGACCTCGTCAAGGGCGAGATGGACACCCTGCTGAGCCGGTCTGAGCTCAGCACCCAAGACCGCATGCGACTCGAGCTACACCAGCAGAGCGTTCGCGACTTGGAAAACGGCCTGCTGTGCAGCCTCGAGGCGGACCAAGAAGCGGCGCTCGATGGACAGGCCGCGGGTCACGAGAGCACCGATGGCGACCAGGTCCTGGCCGCAGTGCGAGCGCACATGGACGTGGCAGCCCTCGCCATCGCGTGCGGGTACACCCGCTCGGTCGCGATCCAGGTCGGCAACGGCAACGACGGCGATACCCAATATCGCAACCTCGACTCCGGTCAGCTGATGGAGAACTACCACTTCGTCTCGCACCGCCGTCAGTCGCACGGCTCCGACGGAGCCATCATCCCCAACTCCGACCTGTTGCATCACTTCGTCGACGTGCAGTTCGCACAGACCTTCCGCCACCTGCTGGAGCGGCTCGAGGCGTACGTCATGCCCGATGGCCAGGCGCTGCTCGACGCGGGGGTCAGCGTTTGGCACAACGACAGCGCAAACGGCCCCGGGCACGGCTCCCTGAACGTGCCTTATGTGGTGGCTGGCGGCGCGGGTGGAATGCTGCGCACCGGTCAGTTCATTGAGCTTCCAGGAGGCGAGACCAACCACGCGCGGGTGCTCAACACCTTGGGGAGCGCCGCGGGCCTGCGTTCGGAAGACGGCTCGCTCATCAGCGACTTCGGTGACCCCGGCCAAAACCGGACGCCGCTCGACGAAATGTTGGCCTAGCCGCCGGCTCGTGGCCGATCGCGGCAGCGTTGGTACCCTGCCGCGGTGGAGCTGCTGACGATCCCGTTTTCGCACTACAACGAGCGCGCCCGCTGGGCGATGCAGCATCACGGGATCGTCGCTCATGAGCGGCGGTACCTACCGATGCTGCACTTCGCGCCCGTGCGCCGCGCGGTTCCGCCGGCACAACAGACTCCCGATGCCGCGAGCAGCGGTCTGTCCACTCCGGTCTTGGTGCTGGACGACGGGCGGGTGATCAACGACTCCGCAGACATCGTCCGTTGGGCGGATGAGGCTCGAGGGACCCCGAGCACCACCCTGTTCCCCGCCGAGCACCGTGCTGCGATCGAGGCGTTCGAGGAACCCCTGCAGACCGAGCTCGGCAAGGACACCCGCTTCTTGGCCTACTGGTTCCTCCTCGACGACAAGCATACGTTCGCCGAGATGGTCCGCCACAACGTCGGCTGGTGGCAGCGTGCTGTGTTCGCCGTGGGGGCCCCGGCGGCAAGGGCCGGAATACGCAAGCGCTTTGGCCTGACCCGGCCGCGGTACCACAAGACCCGGGCCCGGGTGGAAGCGGCCGTCGCGAGGCTGAGCGAGACCCTCGGAGATCGGGACTACTTCTTCGCAGAGCGGTTCACCTCCGCCGACCTCACCGCGGCCACGATGCTCGCCCCCGCCGTACTTCCGCTCCCTGGCTACGGCGCACACATCCCTGAGCTCAAAGGTGAGTACGCCCAGCTGCGCGACCAGCTCCTACAGACTCGGGCCGGACAGCACGCCCAGCGCATGTTCGAGCGCCATCGCTCGAGTCCCACCTCCTGGACCCGCGCATAACGACTCTCTGTCAGGCCTTCCCTACCCCGCGGTCAGCATCTTGCGCGCGGCGTCGAGCTGCACGTCGCGGCCATCCTTGTCCGGCGCGGACACGGCGATGTCCGGAACGATCCCCTCGCCCACCGCACGCTCAGAGCCCGGCGCGTGGAAGCGGCTGATCGACAGCTTCAACGCCCAGCCGTTTTCCAGCTCGTGAATCGACTCGACGGTCGCCTTGCCGAGCGTCTCTTCGCCGATGACCACCGTACGATCTGCAGCCATCAGCGCCTCGACCACGATTTCCGCCCCCGATGCGGTATGCGGTCCGACCATCGAGATGGTCTTCATTTCCTGCCACGGTGTCGTGCCCTCGGAGCGACGCACGTCGTCGGCGGCGTCGCGGCGCTCGAGCACCACGACGTCTTTGCCCGGCGGCAGCAGCAGCGAAGCTGTATCGATCGCCGTGTCGAGCAGACCACCGGGGCAGTTTCGGAAGTCGAGGACCAGCGAGGTCATCCCCTGCTCGGACAACGCCTCCAGATGCGCACGTGCCTCTTTGGCCGTTTGCTTGGCGAAGGACGTGATGCTCAGCAGGCCAACGCCGCCTTCGAGCAGCTCGGCCTTGACGGTCTCAAACTTCACCGCGCCACGCTCCAGCGCCTCGTTCCACTCCTCGGTGTCTCGCTGCACGAACAGTGAAACCTCGCTCCCCGCTTCACCGCGAATACGGTCGACCACCTGCATCAAGCTCATGCCCCGAAGGCGGGTGCCGTCGACCCCCAGAATGCGGTCTCCGGCCTGCAGATCGGCCTTGGACGCGGGGCTCCCCGGAATCACTTCGCGGATCACGACGACGTCGGCGACGACTTCGATGGCGACCCCAACGCCCACGATCGAGCCCTTGGTTCCCGCCTCGAGTTCCGCGAGTTCGCGCGGATCGAGCAGGGCGTTGACCGGGTGCTCGGGCAGCTGAACGAGCCGCGCGAGCATGCCTTCGGTCGCCCCAGACCAAAGCACGTCCTCCGGCAGCGGTCCCTCGACGTACTTGGACTGCACCAGCGTCCGCACCTGCTCGAAAGCTTCTTTGGCGCCGGGCATCACCCGAGCGTCACCGCCGACGGAGAGCCGGTGTTTGCGCGGGCCAGCCTTCGCGACGAGTGTGTCGAGTTCACCGTCTACCTCAGCCAACGCCTCGGCGGATTCTTCCGTGGGAGGAGCGTCGCACCCCACGAGCACGTCGCAGGCGGCGAAGAGGAACATTCCCAGTGTGAGCAATTCGGTCTTCATGATCGGGGCTTTCGGGTCAGGACACGTTTCGGTCGAACAGGGGCACGGTCGCGCCGTAGTCGTGAATGCGAGCGGGCGCCGGAGGTTGCGCTGCGTCGATGGCTTTGGGTTCGACGGGACGTGTGGCCAACCAGGCGACCAATGGAAGCGCTGCGGCGAGCACGGCTCCGTACGCAGGAACCGGGCGGCGCAAGAAAGAGAACAGACCTTGGGTTCGCTTCGGCGTGAACTCGGCCGCAACCGCGGCTCGAAGCGCCGCACGCGTCCTCGAGGACGGGCGCTCGGCGAAGGCCGCCCCGATGCCGCGCAGCTGAGCCTGCAGCCGACAGTAGGCCTGAGCACATCCACCGCAGGCCCCGAGATGTTCGGCGACCGCCACCGCCTCGTCCGTAGCGAGGGTCTCGTGATGGTGGTCGGACAGCTTCTCGAGGGTGTCGTCGCAGTTCATGAGGTCTCTCCTTTGGCGAGCTGAGCTCGAAATGCCGAGGTTGCGGCGTGAAGCCGGGATTTGATCGTGCCTTCGGCAACGCCCAACACGGCCGCGATCTCGCGATAGGTAAGCTCGGCAACTTGCTTGAGCAGCAAGAGCTGGCGCTGGGCATCGGGGAGCGCGTCCATGGCTCGGCGGACCTGATCGGCCTCGAGATACGCGGGCTCGGCAGCTTCGCGCGGAGCCGGCAGAGCCTCCAGCGCTCGGCTCTCCCGACTCCCCTTGCGGTGCTCCATCCGGCAATGGTTCCGCGCCACCGTGAACAGCCACGGCGCAAACTGACCGCGAGAGGGGTCGAAGGTGCGGTCGCGAAGAATCGTCATGAACACCTCCTGAAAGACATCCTCGGCCCGAGGCCTGTCCGGGACAAACCGTCGGACGTACGCGAACAGCCGGACCTCGTAGCGCGCATAGAGCACGTCGAACGCCTCCATGTCCCCCTCGCGAACGGCGCGCGTGAGCGCTTCGTCGCTGGCCGTCACCGCCTTCACCACCTCCTCTATGCCGCAGGTCACGGAACCGTTCGGTCCTGGGGTGGATTTTCTCGGGGACGCCGACTCCGGCCCGCGGGGAGGCTATGTTCAGGGCCATGGCCGCGCGCACCCTGCCCGCCCTCTTGCTGATCGCGTCAATCACGCTGGGATGTGGGCGCGCGCGCGACTGCACGAAGCTCGCCGGCGTCGCCAACCAGCGGGGGTCCGAGATCGCACAGATCGAAGCCCGGCAGAGCACGACCCCCGACACCCTCGCCACCGACATGGAGACACTCAGTGAGGTCGCCGCCCACGTCGTGGAGGACGTCAGCGCTCTCGAACTCGACGACGAGGATCTCGAGAATCAGGCCCAGGCGTACACCGCGACGGCCAAGGATCTCTCCGACGCCTCGCGCTCGTACGCCGAACTCATCAAGAGGCTCTCCAAGGAACGAGCGCAGGCCGCCGACGTCGAGTCAGCCTTCGAGGAGAGTGGGCAGGGACTGCTGGATGCGTGCGCGTCCGCGTCCGCGGCATGCAACGCGGTCGGAGATGTCCTGCGCAAGCAGCCCAAGAGTCCCGAACCCAGCAGACTTGTGGGGCTGCTCAGCGACTATATCGCGGGCCTCGAAGCGCTCGAACTGCGCGAAGGACCAGTCTCCAACGCGGTCGCGGTCCGTGTGGCGACCACCAAAGCATACCAGGCATTCCTCAGCCGACAGAGCACCCTGAACGCCGACATCGAGGCCGCGCGCGGCCGGATCCACAACGCGGTCGACAAGCAGAACACGCTGATTGAGCAGCTCAACGTCTTCTGCGTTGGCAAGGATTGACGGCGGCGGCTGGATGGGGACACCGGACCTACACTGCGTCCAACACCGGTCTGTAGGTCTCCGTAGCCCGCGCTCCGCCTCAAACCACGTTAAGGTCTACCTTCGTGCCCGATCGCCCTCAGGTTCGCTTTGGAGACGGGACACCCTGCGGCTTTTCGCCGACGATCCTCGAAGAGCTCAGCAGCCTGATCGTCTACGCCGGCCAAGCCGGTCGTGGATACGGTGACGACCAGAGCCTGCGTCGTCGCGAACTCGAAGCCGAGGAGAAAGCCACCGCGATTCGGGCCGACCTCCAGCGCATGCTGCGTGAGGGGGAAACGTCTCTGCTCAACGCCGCGGTCCCCTCGTCTTGGCCGGAGGTCCGTGAACGCGCGCGCAAGGCCGGAAGCGAGCTGCGAACCCTGGTCGAGCGATGGCAGGAGCATGCTTCGACAACGTGTGAGCGGACCCGCCGCAGCCTGCATCAATACCAGCGCGACATCGCGGCCTCGATGAAAGCCGACCTGTTCGCCTATCTTCGGCACGGCATGGACGCCGCACGCGACCGGGTCACCGTCGTGCGCCGCCTGGGACCGACCCACTATGTCGACTCCATCCGGTACGACGCCGCCACCGGCCTTCGAGTCGAACTCGAAGTCGATCCGCTGCATTGCCCCCTCCCGCAACGTGTGGGCTCCTTGATGCGGAAAGTCGTCCTCCAAGCCGGCACCCGGAAGAAGTGGTTCGGGGGCGAGAGGCCGCGCATGCTCCGTCTCGACTCCTACTACGTCGTCGAAGCGGTACTCAGCCCGGCGGCCGTCGACCTCAGGCTCGCGCCACGCCTCAAGGGCAGCGATGATCTCCTCCTGCTTCGCCTGCGGCCTGAGGCGGGTGGCATTCGCGGGCGACTGTCGATGGGCGAAGCGCGGCATGAAGAGGCGGTCGGACCCGAGACCCTGTCTCAGTTGTGGAACGTCCTTCAGTGCGCGCGCCTCGACACCACGCACCTGCCCACGAGCGTCTCCTCGGCCGAGCTCGATGGACGCCCCATCAACGACGCCAAGGACTGTTTTCAAGCTGCCGAGCGGCTCGTCGATCGCGTCCGCCCCATC
This sequence comes from uncultured Nannocystaceae bacterium, assembly GCA_964352485.1. GTDB lineage: Bacteria > Myxococcota_A > Polyangia > Nannocystales > Nannocystaceae > CAJXVA01. Next base: position 9,361 of record CAYGTG010000127.1, read on the forward strand.
GTCAGCAAGCTCATCGAGCACACGCCGGGCTCCGACGAGCTGTGCATCCTGCTGACCAACGAGTCGGGGCCCGATGACGAGCTGTGGGTTCGGACGGCGGACCTCACCCAGCACCTGTTGACCATTCCCACCTCGGTCCGCCCCCGCCTTTCACCGCTCGAGCTGCTCGGACCGGCGGAGGTCACCCGGGAGTCCGACATCATCAACCTCGGGCGGGTCCTGATGCCCGATGCAGGAGATGACTCGGACGTCATTTCGCTGAACTACATTCCGCCTGAACACGAGGCGAAGGTGGTCGAGGCCGGTGTACCGACCCCGGTTCTCGAGCTCGACAGCGGCGACATCTCGGTCCTGGACCTGGGCCGCGACCCCGAGGAAAACTCGGGCTGCTACGACCTCTCCAAGCTCGAACGCAGCGTTCAGTCCGGCTGAGGGCCACGGGTCTGCTTGGCCAGCTCGAACGCGGCCGCGACCGCTGCCTGCTGGGCTCGTTCGCCCCCTGCGTTGACCGCGACCAGAACCGCTGCTCCCAACGAGGGCATGACGACAATGCTGGCGTAGTTCACCGTGTTGCTCCCATCGTGGGTGAGCACGGGAATGCCGAACGCCTCGAGCTCCGGCACCGCCCACCCTAGCGCATACCCTCCGCGGCCGTCGGACTTGGGCACCGGCGAGGTGAGTCGGTCGATCGACTCGGCGCTGACGAACGACGCGCCCTCGAAAAACACGGCCGCGAATCGGCCCCAGTCGGACAACGAGCAGTGCACTGTCCCAGCGGGACCGAGGAACGGTGGATTGTCGATCTCGACCGGGACGAACTCATCCTTCATGTCGGCATGGGCCCACGGCTGGTCGCGGGCCTCCCCGGTCGCGGTCGGCCCAAACCCGCACGAATCCATGCTCAAGGGCACGAACACCTGCGCCTTGAGTTCTTCTTCCCAGGACCTGCCCACGGCGCGCTCGATCGCCGCGCCCACGATCACGTAGCCGAAGTTCGAGTACTCGAAGTTGCTCCCGGGCGTGTAGCGGGGCGCAATTGCCAAGGCCTCAGCCGTGAGCAGCTTGCGGCGCCCTTCGACCGAGAGTCCTTCGAGCCGCTGCATGATCGACGGCTCGAGGTCGGTCAGACCCGTGCTCACCCCGCCGCGGTGGCGCATCAGCTGGGTGAGCGTGACGTCTCGAAACCCCTCGTGCATGGCATCTCCGGGAAAGGCCTCGGCCATGGTCATGTCCCAGCGCAAGAGCCCCGCCTCGACCATCCGCGCAACCAGCAGCGTCGTCATGGCCTTGGTATCCGAACCCAGGTGGAAGACATCGTGGACGGTCAGCTCGGCCGGCTCGCCCGCGCGCCGTACCCCCGAGGTTCCGATGGCAAGGACCCCGGCGCGATCGATGACCGCCGCGGCGATTCCGGGGACTGAGGTCTTCCCACGAATGTCGTCGAGGAGCGCATCCAGATTCTCCGGCGTCCGGGCCTCCGGCTCGCGCCCCTTGATGTCGATGTCGATATCCGCGGCGACCACGGAGGGCCCCTTCGGCTTGGCGAGATCCGGGGCGGTGCTGGCACGCGTGGGCTTGCACCCGGCGAAGACGGCGAGCGCGGACAGCAGAAGGCAGACGCGAGTCACGGCGAGGATGGTACCCGCACCAGCGTGTCCCAGCCGAACTCCACCCCCGGTGCCGATGTGCGGGCGCGTTCCCCCGGCTGACGAAACCACACGCGCAGCGTCCGTGTCCGCGGCTGCACCAACAGCGTATGCACAACCTCCGAGAGCCGGACCTCCCGGGCCAAGGCCCACAGCGCGTCGGCGTCCCAGCGGTGTCCGCGTGCTCGACTCGTTCGTTCGATGGTGTCGTAGCGGCGACAGGACTGCGGGCCGTCCTTGCCGCGCAGATGGTTCGTGGCCGCAAGCACCGTGTCCGCCCCTGCCAGCCCAGGATGGCGCACGTGAACCCCATCGGACTCGACCTCGAGCACCCGGGCCGGCTGCTCGGTATTCGGCTCGACCACGTGCACGATGAAGCTGCCCGCGTGGCTCGCCGCGCGCAGGCCAAACTCGATGTCATCGGCCCGCGACGTCCCGTCCCCGTCCACGTCTGTGCGCTCGAGCAGGTCGCGGAGCAGCAGGTTGGCGGGCGCAAAACCTCCTGCGGCCTGGGCCAAGCTCGCCGCCCCGTCTCCGTACCCCATGTTGAACAGCGCCGTGACGCCGGCCTCGTTGAAGCAGGACAAGCAGCCGAGGTAGCCCGCGAAGGACACCGAGACCACAGGTTGGCGCTGCGGGTCGCTGGGTTGATAGACGACGATCAGCTGATTGCGCAGCAGCGCAGATGCGTCGTCCCAGTCGAGGTTCCGGACCACCATCGGATCGCCTCCCGCAGAGACTTGGGAGGCCCGCCCCCCCGCCGACCGCGACGAGCAGCCGATGGCCACCAGATCGGTCATCGCCCCCATCACCAGGAGATCCGTCGCCCGGACATCACGATCGAGGCGCTCGATCCTGGCGGCGCCCGCCTCACGCATCCCTTCGACCACACCCTGTGCTTCTTCCCGCAGATTGGGCGCAATGTCGGCGACCGTGTCATACAGCGTGGATGCGGCTTCGAGCTGGCTGGGGGTGATGACGTCGAGGGCGTAGCCGTCGAGAACATCGATGATCTCGTCGTGCAGGAGCAAGCCCTGTGCGTGGCCCATCTGACGGGGGGTCCCCCAGACACGAAGCACACGCTGGCCGTGTACGGTCTGCAGAAACCCGTGAACCGAAGATGACGGGGTCGGTGGTGCATCGGGAACCGGACCCGCGAGAGGCCCGACATCGACCGATGCAACGCTCGGCTGCGGCGGCGGAGCCTCGGCACGACACGCCAGGGCCCCGGCGAGTCCGAGCAGCAGCATCCGTGTACGCATCAGCCCTCGCAGAAAGGAGGGACCCAGCTGGGCAGCTCAGACTCAAAGGGCGAAGGCTCTGTCCCGTACGGGTGCGCGAGCATGAAGTCCCACGCGAACTCGCGCTCGCTCAGATAGAAGTGGCCTTGCCCGTGGTTGCACATCAGCGCGTAGCCGCCGCGTGCGTCGATCGATTGCTCGAACAACTCGCTGGACATCTGAAAGCCGAGCCCACCGGCAACGTCCGACGCGCCGCCGTGGAAGATCATCGCGGAAATGACTTGGTCCGGAGCATCGCTTGGCGTCCCGGTGGAGTAGACACCGCCGGAGATTGGCACAGTGGAGGCGACGTACGAGGCCCGTCGGATCGCGGCCTGAGAGGTGTGGAGTCCGCCTGCGCTGAATCCTGCGGCGTGAATGTGGCGAGCGTCGATTCC
>CAYGTG010000128.1:0-7346 GCA_964352485.1 uncultured Nannocystaceae bacterium
GGCACCACGTCACCCCGTCATCGAGGCTGACGTAGCGGGCGTGGGTGGCCCCGACCGCGACCACGACCGGGACGTCATCTTCGCTGCCGCCACTGCTCGAGGATCCCTCCTCCTCGCTGCTGTCGCCCCCACCGCCCGAGGTCGAGCTCGCCCCGCCGGTGGTCGATGCGCTGGTCGAGGGCGGCAGCGTGGGATCGGTGCTCGTGGTCGAGGAGGGCCCGCTCGTGCTGGGGTCGGAACCACGGGTGCCCGAGGAGTCCCCGGACGCGGAGGTGGAGTCACCGGCGTCGGTTTCGGCAGAGCCGTCGCCGCCGTCACAGGCGGCGAGCGCGAGCACGATTGAACCGCCGAGTATCCATCGCATGCGAAGACGCTACCCCTGAGTCGCCAGGTTCGGCAACGAAAACGGGGCCTCGCGCAGAAGCCGTGGTCCTGGGGACGGGTGAGACGAAGGCGCAGAAAAGGGGATGAGATTGGGGCGCGGGCGACACTCGCGGGCTGCCAGAGAGACGAGCCAGAGCAAGGACCGGGGTCGATGCGACACAAACAATCGACGTCAGGAGAGGAGAGGGTCGATGGCCCCCGAGGTGAATCCTTGGAGTCCAAACTCCGACGGAACTTCGCCCGTCTTGTCCCGATGGTCGGCGAGATGCATCAACGTGACCCACAGATTGTTGGTGTTGAACCCCTCTCCGTCCAGGTGGTACTGCCAGCGTCCCCGGGACGAGCCTCCAGCGACGAGGAACGAGAGGTCGCGGGCGCGGTGCCCGTCTCCATCTCCGAGATCGCTCCCAAGCACAACAAGGCTGTTGTCCAAGGCTGTTCGACCGTCCTCGTCCTCGACGATGCTATCGAGTTCCTGCAACAACGCCGCAAACTGTTCCACGAAGAACGAGAACCCTGCGACGCGAACGGGATCTTGGGACTCCCAGCCGAGTGCTTTGTGCACGATAGGGCTGTGCCAACCCGCACTGTCGATGGCGGCGTCGACGAGCGGAATGCCAAAGAACGGGTTCTGCTGCCGGCCGAACTCAAAACGCCCAACCGGAGCGATCTCGCAGGTCATCGCGTGCGCCATGACGCGGCGCTGCAACGCCGCGTAGTCCCCCATCGAATAGCCTTCGTAGGCTTCAAAGAGCTCTCCCCCCGGAGGCGCATCGGGAATCGTGCAGGCTTGAAGCTCGGGAAGGTCGAGCTCGACTTGGCGGATCTTGTCCGCGTGTTCGTCCAGGACCGCACGGTCTTTGGCGTCCAAGCCTTGGCGGAGGTCGGCGAAGGAGTCACGAACCCCATCGAGGACGCTCTTTCGCCGCTGTCGAAGCGCGAGCAAGGCTGGGTCGGGTTCTTCGCCGCTCTTCGAGACGTCGGAGAACAGCATGTCGAAGGCGTGCCCGGGATGGAACTGCATCGTCACCGGATTCTCCGCGCCTTCGTAGAAGAAGTTGCTGTCGATGGTGAGGTCGCGTTCTCGAGGCGTGCGTGAGGTGATGACGCCCAGGTTGACCGCCGAACGCACGTGGCCAGGGTGTGAGAGTCCCGCACCGATCACGGTCTCGATCGATGGGCCGTTGGGCGCTCGTTCCTGATTCCCGGGCGAGTAGGACGTAAGCACATTGTCGATGTGGCTCTCCCCCGTCCCACCGAACGCCCCGGTCATGAGGGTGCCCGTGAAGACCGACTCATGCTTGCCCGGGTGTCCCGAGGTTCCCGCCGTCAACTCCAAGATGGCGTTGCTCAGGTTCGTGACCACCATCGAGCGGTCTTTGAATGGCTCCATGGCCTGGCTCACAGTTCCGAAGTCGAAGCTGCTCCCCTGGGCGTTGGGCGTGAAAAGAGCCCGGATCGTCCCCATCGAGTAGGCGCACATGATGACGCGCCTGGGGAGGCCGGCATCTCCGCCTGCCTTAGCCTCTCGAGGAGAGGCGAGCTTGCGCAGGAATGGCAAACCGACTGCGATGCCGCCCATGCCCCGGAGAAAACGACGACGTTGAATCATGATTCGGCCTTTCGAAAGCGGAAGGGAGTGGAGATGGCGATGGCGACGAGGAGCTCTCGAACGTCGCCATCGCTCTGGATGAACGCGCTGGAGATTTCGTCGAGCGAACATTCGTCCGCGCCTTGCTCGTCCTCGAGCCGGCCGAGCGAATAGCGAAACCAGTGACGGGCGTAGCAGTTCTGAGCAATGGTGGTCCCCGCCAGAACTTCGACCAACTCGTTTGCGCTTTGCACGACGCCGAACTCCGGGCCCAGCACGGTGCTCAGGTCCATGCTGGGATCGATGACGGCTCCGTTCTCCTCGTCCCGGGGTGCGCCGACCCAGTCGAACTTCTCAAAGGGAAATCCAAGGGGGTTGAACGTAACGTGGCACCCCGCGCACGATGGGTTGGTGAGAAGCGGCTCCTGGCGTTCTCGGCCGGTGGGGCGATCGGATGCGTCATCGAGTTCCGTCGTATCGATGTCTTCGGGGATGTTTCCGACATCGAGGCACAGGACGTGCTTCTGAACGAAATGGCCCCGCTGGATGAGCGAGGTCTCGCTCTCCGTCGATAGGGAGGCCATCGCAGCTGCCGTGGTCAGCAGCCCCGCGCGAGGCTTCGAGTCGCCTGTGATGCCGTAGATGTCGCCGAGCTCTGCGGGCGGCGCAAACTCGGACGAGGTCATCAGCGTTGCGAAACGTCCGTCGGTCTCTTCCACGAACCATTGTGCGTAGTCTCGGAGTTCGGAGAGCAACGCTGGAGCGGAAGAATCGGTGAGCAGCGGATGAACGCGCTCCTGGGTCTCCAGCGCAAAGCCGCGGAGCCACTCGTGGTGAAACGTCATCATCGCGTTCGCCAGGTTGGGACTGTTGGCGAGACGTCGAGCCTGCTGCTCGACTTGCTCGCGGCTTCTGAGCTGGCCGGCAGCCGCAGCGGCGAGAAGCTCGGCGTCTGGCGGTCCGTCGAGAAACAGCAAGGCCAATCGCGTGGCGAGTTCGTGGTCACTCAGTGCGAGGAGTTCCCCATCGGTGGGGGTGCCGCCGCTCTCGATGGCATAGAGGAATCCCGGCGCTTGCAGCGTGAACTGGATGACCGCTGCGAAGCCCCCGCGAGCGGAATCAGCGTCGCGAACGTCCTGATAGATGCGTGTCGCGATGGTGCGTTCGGCCTCGGAGATGGGGCGTCGAAACGCCGCGTGCACAAAGCTGTCGATGAAGCCATCGATGCAGGCATCGATACTCTGATCGCTCGTCCCGTCCTCAAGGCAGGGGTCCAACTGCGGGGCATGGACCTCAAAGTCCTCGATGACCAGGGCTGCGATCGCCTCTGCCGTGACCTCCAGCGCTGCGACGTCGTCGCTGTTCATGCGGTTCGCAGATGCGAACGTCGAGAAGTTGTCGGTCACGCGCGTCTGGGGAAAAGAAGAGACCGAGATCGCGTCGGTTGCCAACGAATCCGGGAGTAGGGAAGCCAGGGCGTTGTCGTACTGGCGCGAGGTCAGCATACGAAGCTCCTGCGTGCCGAGCTCGCGACAAGCATCGATCTCCTCTTCCTCTTCGCCGGTTCCACCTCCCGTGGACTCGCCGGATCCGGTCGTCAGTCCGTTTTCAGGCGCGTCCTGTGCAGCGCCGTTGGACAGCCCTTGGTAGCAGCCGCTGAGCGCCAGCATGGCGGCGGCGATCGGTAGGAAGCCCGTGGTGGTCAGGGGGTGAGTCATTGGCAAATCTCCTCAGGAACGAGAAAGGTCTCGAGGTTGATCCGGGGGCAGTCGGTGCCCGGAAGCGTCGCGACCAGGGTCCAATTTTCGCCGCCGTCGGCCGATGTAAAGACTTGGCCGGGCTCGTTGTCGCGGGCAGCGTAGACGACGAGGCCATCGCCTTGACCGGACCAGGTACCCGCAGTCATGTTCGCGTTTGTGGGGAGCTGTCCGAGAGGACTCCAGCTGAGCCCGTCGGCGCTGCTCGAGACGGACTCGTCGGCGTGCAGTGCGACGTATCCGTTTGGGGTTGTCAGTACATCGACGACCGAGGATGGTGGCGTCCACGTGGTCGTCCAGGTTGTGCCGGCATCGTCCGAGACGCACACAAGGTTGCCGGCGATGACGACTTGTCCGTCGCGAATGACGATGTCCCCCCGGTGTTGCGAGGATTGACACGCTCCGACCGCACTTGGAGGGTTCGACCAGGTCTGCGCCCAATCGACAGAGACCGCGACGTTGCCGTCGTTGCCGAGCACGATCAGCATTCCGTCTTGCTCACTGAACGCGACTCGCCGCACGTTGCCGACTCCAGGTGGACGGAGATCATCTTTTTGTTGATTCCAGTCGAATCCATTGGGGCTGCGAAGTCGCCTGAAGACCCCGAAGCTTGCGCCGTCGAAGAACACGCCGGCCCCGTCGACCTCGGACTGCGCGCCCCCAGGCAGCTCCACCGTGGGAAATCGCTGCCAGTCGAGGCCGTCCGTCGACACATACATCGCCCCGGGGTCTCCCCACCCCGAAGGGACCACGAACACGCCGTTTCCGTAGGCGGGGCGTGCGTACAACGAGTCGGGGTCGTGAAAGCAGTCCGCGTTTGCGTTGTGTTCCCACATCTCGCTCCACGTTGTCCCGCCGTCACACGACCGTGCGAATCGCCCCCCGTGGATTGAAAGCAACTGCATCGGGACCAAGCCCAGGCTTCCCGCGCTGGACTCCGAACCCCCGCCGCTCGTGTCCACGTTGGGGTCGTCTGTGGTGGAGTCGGATGCCGTACTGGCCGCAGACTCAGCCGGGGTGTCGCCGGTGGACCCCATGGTGGTCGAGGGTGACCCGGATTCAGACGATCCGAGCGTTGTCGTTGCACCTGTCGAGGTCTCTGTATACGGCGGCACTTGAACGTCGCTCGATGGCGACGCGCCGCAACCGGACGACACGAAGACTGCCAACGCGATGATGATCCTGGAGCTAGACAACCTTTCCTCTTCCGCCTAGCTTGTGCGTCGGGGGAGGGGAATCGGCTCAATCATGGGGTCGCCTTTTTTGTGGGACGTCGTTTTTCGACTCGCCCGCGACCCCGTCAGAAATTCGAATGAGTTTGACTACACCGTGAGCCGATCGAGGACAGCGGACGCACGCTTTGTGCGTGGAGGCAGAGAATCCGTGGAATCCGGCCCGGTGGGGGTGGATGCGCGTCTCGTACAGTCCGCGCTCGCGGGCGATCCGGCCGCGTTCCGCGAACTCTACGAACGGCACAACGCCCACGTCGCAGGCTTGGTCTGGAGGCTCGTCCGCCGGACGACGTGGGTCGAGGACATCGTGCAGGAGACCTTCATTTCCGCGTTCTCTTCGCTGGATCGTCTTCGAGAGCCGCAGAAGATTCGAGGGTGGCTTGGTGTCATTGCGAGCCGAACCGTCGGTCGGCGCCTCGACCGTGAGCGGCGTCGGCGAGGCATGCTTGAGCTGCTGCATCTCTCCGCGCAAGACAGGGTTGTCGAGCCCGGTGGCGACGCCGCTTCATTGTTTGCGCTGCTCGATCGCCTCCCCTCACGGCTGCGGACACCGTGGATTCTGGCTCGCATCGAGGGCGAGCCCTTGGCAAGGGTGGCGGCACTATCGGAGTGCTCTTTGGCCACCGCCAAGCGCAGAATCGCCTCGGCGCAGGAAGAACTCGAGGGGTGGTACGAGCGATGAGCGGGCTTGATGATGCTTGCCGAGCGGCGCGACTGGAGGCGGTCCCGTGGGAAGAACGCCAGGCAAAGCCTGCGTGGCAGTCCATCGAGCTGGGCACGAAGCGGCGAATCCGTCGTCGTCGTGGCCTTCAGGTTGGCGCGCTTGTTGGTGTTGGCCTCGCGGTCGTCTTGGGGGGCCGGGCGCTGCCGAGCACGTCAGACTCCGCAAGCCCAGCAGCGCAGGTCGCTTCGGTTCATGAGCCTGTCGTGCCGCCGGCGCTTCCATCGGTTGTTGCGGAGCCCTCTCGCGAGGAGCGGGAGGCCACGCCCGACGTCCCGGACTCCGAGGACTCCACCTTGCGCGGGCAGACCATCGTGGAGCACCACGGGCGCCGGCGTGTGTACGACGCGGACGCGACCTGGACGGGAGGCGTTCGTATCGCAGAGGGCATCGAAGTTCGGGGGGAGGAGGCCTCGTTCGAGATCGAGACGCTGCCCGGTGCTCACCGGGTGACCTCCAGATCGTCGGTTGTGGTCATCGAGCGCGCAGGGCAGAGAGTCCTTCTTCAGCCTGGGGAGTCCATGCGCTTTGAGGTGCAGACGTCGGTCATCGGGAAGAAGAAGCGGCGTCCAGCGACGCATCCCACCCCGGCCAAAGAGCTGCTCGCCGCCGCGGACGCGGCTCGTGTCCAGGGCGACCTGCGCTCCGCGGCGGCGACGCTCAGGACGTTCATCAGTGCGTATCCGAACCACGAGGAGGTTGGCACCGTGTGGTTTCAGCTTGGCAAAGTCGAGCGTCGCCGCGGTCGACACCAGGCGGCGGCCAAGGCGTTTGGGCGGAGTCGTCCATACCTCGAGGGCGGGGGCTTGGAGAGCGATGCTCTTGCCGCAGAGGCAAGGAGCCTGTCCTCGGCAAAGCGCACTCGCGAGGCGAAACGACTTGCGCAGGAGTATCTGCGGATGCACGCCAGCGGCGTCCATGCGGCCGCCATGAGGGAGATTGTCGAGGCTCCGTGAGCGTGTCGCTCGTGCTGATCGGATTGCTGAGTCAACCGGTGCCGACCCTCGATGTGCAAGCGTGTGAGAGGGTCGACAACGACCTGCTCCGCAAACATCTGACAGTGGAGGCGCACGGTGTGCAGGACGGGCGGGCGTTTCGGGTTGTCTGCACTTCGGACCAAACGCGGCTGACGATCGTCGATGAGCGTGCGCGGACGGTGGCGGAGCGAGAGATCCCCGGCGAGCTCGGCGCGGGCCAAGAGCGAATGTTGGCACTGGTCTTCGGCGAGCTCTCCAGTTCGCCACTGCCGGTTCGCGAAGCCACCAAGCCGGCGGACGTGATGGACACTCCGAAACCGACTCCGAAACCGACTCCGAAACCGTCTCCACGACCGAGCGACGCGACGGTCCTCCCGCCGACGCCGCGTGTTTTCATTGTGGCTTGGGCGCGCATTCATGGGGCGCCGTTGGAGGGCCGCCCACGCCCCTTGGGAAGCGGGGCTGTCGGGGTCTTGATTCGACCGATGCGCCGCGTGGGCCTGTCGCTTCTGGGTGACGTTCGTGCGGGCCGAGCAGTGTTCGAGACGGGGGTTGTTCAGACATGGGCGGTGGGGTTGCTGGCCTCACCTCGTTTTTCCCTCATCGATGCGCGGCGGGTTTCGCTGGAGGTTGGACCCGAGATCTCCGGAGGCTGGGCGCAAGTTCGGGGGCGCACCAGCACAC
>CAYGTG010000128.1:7356-12668 GCA_964352485.1 uncultured Nannocystaceae bacterium
CACCGGGGGTGCAGTCACGTGCAGTCGGGGCTGCATACATCGACTCGGGGGCTACGCTCACGGTCGCCGTCCCCACGCGGACCGTCGCGGTCGGCTTCACACTTGGTATGGGCTACCGGACCCGCCAGCCCGAGGGAATCGTTGAGCCCGGTGGGCGTGTATCTCTCGGAGGGGTCTGGGTTGGGGGTGGTGTCGAACTGCGGATTCCCGCATTCGGTTCATAGACCGCCGAACCCGTCCGGTGCTGATCCACTATCCGTTCAGGGCGAGCACACCGCGACATCATCGATACGGATCATCGACGCAGTCGGGTTGTCGTTGTGCGTGCCGCCCACCAGGGCGATTTGAGCCGCTTCAAGGGACAGCGGATTGTCGGCTCGCCCCATCTCTTGCCACACCTCACCGTCGGCGGAGACCTCGAATACGACTTCATCGCCATCGAATCGAGTCTGGATCCACGGCATCTCCACAACCGAATACGGGACGTTGACGATGCCCGTCGTCCCGTCTTCGTTTTGCAGCCTGGGCCGGAAGTTCTCGTCGAGCATGATGTCCCAGCGCGGCCCGTTGGAGCTTTCGCGCACCCCGAGAAAGAACTGCTGCGGCGTATCCTGTGCGGGAGGCTCGAGGACGCGAACTCGAATCGCGCGGCCGGTCACGTCGATAGGATCGCTGAGCAGGCCGGCGTAGTCGTCGGTCGCGCCCGCCGGAATCGCAAAACTCATCTCACCGCCCAGGGAGTAGGACACGGGTCCCGCGCCGGTGATGTCATTCCAGATGAGCTCGGGCACAGGGCCCTCGAAGGAGTCTTCGAGCACGCACCCCGACTGGCCGCCGGTAGAGGTCGAACCCGTCTCATCGGCGGAGGGACCGCTGGTCGAACCCGTGCTCTCCTCGACACTGCCCGAGTCTGCTTGGACACCGGTGGCCGCGCTGACGCCCCCGGAGGACGTCTCTGCGCCGCTCGTCGTCTCAGCTTGAGTTGAGCCGGTCATCGTGCCAGACCCAGTCCCTCCCTGCCCCTCATCGAGCCACAGCACCGGAGCAGCGCCAACACACCCACTCGCGACAATGCTCAACGCCGCGCCGAACAGATGCCCCCTCACCCCCTCAAGGTAGCAGGACACCCGCCCTCGTGCGAACTCCTCCCGCACCGACTCAGAACGCGCGACCGCCGTTGATGCGCTGTTCGACAATCGCCTCGGGCACCCCCGCGGCGCGGGCAAGCGTCTTTCCAGCCGAAGCCAGCGTCTCTTCCACCGGAACATCACCAATCGCACCCGCCTTGAGTCCGTCGTCGAGCTGCCCGACCAGTCCCGGCGTCACGTGAGGACCAAACATGAGCATCGCGTGATCGTCTCCGTAGTGGTTGCGTCCGCCCGAGTTCTGCCGCGTGAGCGTTCTGCCAAAGACGCCCAGGTAGGCGAACGTGACGTCGTCTTGGAGGTTCTTGGCGGTAAGTTCATCCCAGAGCCGACGGATGCCGCCGATGCCTTGGATCTGCTCGTCCACCTCGACGGCCAGATCGGAGTCCTGATGGTTGTCCCCGCCGAACGGAAAGTTCAGCGTGACCACCGGCGTCGCGCCGGCTTCGACGAGCGCGACGGCGGCGATGATCTGCTTTTCGATCTCGCTGTCGGTCGCGGAGACGGGCGCCAGGGAGGAACTCAGCACCTCCGACAACAGCCGAGCATCGTTGCGGCTGCGTACGTGTCCCTCGAAGAACCGCCGCTGCGCGTGGGTCCCCGAGGCGCGGAGGTCTTTGTAGATCGCATCGACCGCCGCGTCTCGAACCTCGGCAAAGTCCGGGGCCAACAACCCGCGGTACTCGCCGGTCTGCGCAAAGAGCTCTTGAAGAGAATCCGGATCCTGGTCCCGGAGCCACGCCCCTTCGAAGGCATACGAAGGACCGCCGAGGCTGATGGGCGCCTCGACCACCGTGCCCAGCGATTGAAACGTCTCCTGGGCGATGAACGACGGAAGCGCTTCGACGCCGATCCCTCCGGGACCCTTGAGCGCACCGTGAAACTCGGTGACCTGGCGAAACTCGGTGTGCGCGTTGTTGAGGGTGCGGTGTCGAAGCACCGACATTCTCGATCGAAGCGCCTCGGGAAGATCGGCCCACGGACGCGCCGCCCACGTTTCTACGCCACCGAGTTGGCACAAATGGCCTTCCGCGAAGTCGGCGGCGCCGTAGGCAACGCCTGCGATCTCTCCCCGGGGTCCGTCTCCCAGCTCGCTGACGGTCGCGTGCTCCACCATCCACCGGGGGTCGTTGTCGTCGGACGGATTCGGGTAGCTTCCCGGGCAGTTCGCGTTGAGCGGATCTCCGCTGGAAGACGTCGCCAGGATCAGCGCGGTGGGGTTTTTGGTGGCGTCGCCACCGGCGTGGGCAACCTGGCCCGTACGCAGGAAGGACAGCGGGAGTCCGGTCGCCAGTGCGGCCAAGGTCAGCCCTCCACCGCCACCGAGGGTCCACCGCATCATGTCTCGTCTGTTGAGCTTCTTCATCGTCTTCCCTCCCACTTTCAAAATCCAATGCCGCTCATTGCGGGCGACTCACACGCGATGACAAACAGGTGCTGAATGGCCTCCGATGCGTTGAGTCCGGGGCCGCAGATGAACTCCCCATCCAGCGGAACGTCCTCGTTGGCAGAGACGAAGTCCGTGCCTTCGGGGCAAGCCGGGGACGCCCGCAGCAGCTGGTACGTCCGCAGAAGCGTTTCGTACGCAACCTCGTGCTGCGGGTGCGAGGGCGGCATGCCCATCAAGGTCTGCACCATGCGATCCACGTTGGGGCCCGGCTCCCCTCCCCGCGGGAACGGACCGCCCTCTCCCACCACGGTCCGACTGACCTCTCGGCACACCTCGCGCGAGGCGATCGCGTAGATGGGATCTTCGGTGTTGGGGGTGGAGAACTCTTGCGAGCCCCGAATGTAGATGTCTCGTCCGAGGCCCTCGGCTTTGTTCCAGTCGTCGAAGCAGTCACGTTCCGCCGCCATGCACTCAGCGGCTTCGATGCCCTCGCTCTCGCAGCGCATCTCGCCTGCCTGCCGAACCCGCGCATTGGTGGCCTGGCAGAAGTGCTGGAACCGCGTCGGGCTGACGACGAACTCGATCTGCTCGTGTTGCTCGGTCGCTGTCGCGCCGGTCACCAAGGTTGAAGCGAAAAACTCGCGGACCAGGATGTCGAGCCGGAAGTCATCTCCGGGCCCCGCGTCGTATCCGTCCCGGAAGATCTCCGCGATGCGCTGGAACTCGGGGTCTGAAGCCTGGCAGCGCTGCGAGTTCGCCCACATGCACATCTTCTGCGTCCACGCGGTGGCGAACCGGGGGTGCGACACGATCGCTTCGGCCAGCTCGTCCATCGTGCCGACGGATTCGGTGACGTGGCCATGGAACGCAAACGTCGACATCGTCTCCTCTCTCGGACCGACCGAACGGTTCTGATGCAGGTAGTAGCTCGAGAGCGTGGTCCGCATCGGGTCCATGAACTGGTGGCACCCAAAGCAGGCCGTCCCCTTTTCGGCGTGCGCCGAGTCCAGTCCGACGAGGCTGGCCGTCTCGGTGCTGTCGCCCGCCTCGAAGATGAGGTCGAGGGCACCGATCAGCGTCTGGCTCATCGTGATCCGGAAGTCGTTGTCCGGGTTCGTCCGCCACTGGTCGAAGAACGCGAACGTGTTGAAGAATCCGACCCGGGGCGTCCACAGGCGAATCGTGCCCTCCTCTCCGATGCCCCTCAGCGAGGACGCGAGGTCCGCCGTGTTTTCGTAGAGGAAGTTGGGCGGATTGCCCTCGGTCGCTTGGGCGAGGTTGACGATCCGCCAGTCGGAGTAGTCGCTCTCCTGCAGATGGTTGAACGACCCGAACTTGTCGGGCTCGTCGAACCGCCCCCGGTTGTTGAGCAGGTCCGCATCCGCATGGACCAGCGCGGTCAAGATCGCGGTCGAGACTCGCCATCGACGCGTGGTGACGACTTCGCGGAAGTCTCGCTGCTCCGACACGATGCCTGCCGCCGTATCGATGAACATCGGCGCCATCGAGTCCGCAAACAGGTTGCGATCGATCGAGGGATCGACATCGGTCTTGAGGTCGAGCTGCGTCTGGTACTTGAAGGTGTTGGTCTTGTTGATGTCTCGTTGCTGAAGCGAAAGCTCTAAGAACATCCGCAGCTTCACGGTGAAGTCTGGATGCAGTTCGCCGGGCGCAGCCCAAACCCATCCGTCGATGAGGGTCTGCAGCGCGTCCTCATCGAGTTCGCCCTCGGCATCTCGAACGAACGCGAGCTCTTCGTCGGTCACCGCCCCGCCATTGAGCATGTACTTCACCTTGCCCACCGATGACTCCACGGACGCAGGGTCGAAGGGCTTGGGGTCCACGCCCGGGTCGCCTTCGGACAAACTCCGCACCCACTCTTCCATGCAGTCGACGTCGGACTCGGACATGCGGAGCTCGGAACCCAGCGGCATCACGGCCGGCTGACACATCGGATTGCCCGCGTCGGCGTATCGCTCCGGGTCCAGCGACCGCAAAAACACCGACGCTTCGGGGTCCTGGCCGTTGATGAGGGACTCGGAGGCGCACGAGGAGTTCGTGGAGGGCTGATTGAGCAACCGATTCTCGAGACCCTCGGAGATGAGGTCCAGGCCCGCACCTTCGAGTCCTGGCGTCGCGTCGTGGCAGACCGTGCAGGCGTAGGCCTCGAGGACCTCCTGGACGTCGCACGAGAGCCCCGTGTCGGCGTCGGTGTCTCCGCCCTCGGCGGTCCCGTCTGCGTCTGCAGCGTCGTCTCCGTCGGCGTCAGCCCCTTCTCCCGCCGAGTCTGGGCCCGACGGGGCATCGGGATCGGGGATGAAGTCGACGGCGACCCCCCCGTAGCAGGCCGACGCCGTCGCACACAACAACAGGCCAGCGGCCCGGGCTCTGGACTGAATCCATCCGAGACCGGACGGCTCTCCGCCATCCCACCCCATGTCGGTCCGTGTGGTCTGCACCTGGCCCTCGCATCCGCTTCCCCGTTCCACGCTGGGGTTGTCCGAGCCGAGGCCGGTTTGTCTCAAAGATTTTTCGTAGTTCTGCTTTCAACGCTCGGCGCGGTCGATCGCGCGAGCGCGCCGAGCCTGAACGACCAGCTGCACGATACCGCTGACGGTCAGGACGGCTCCGATCGAAACCAGCGCGATGCCGGCGGGCTCGAACCGCTCTGCCCGCTCTGAGAGCGTCAAGAAGGCCTCCCGGGTCTCGGACGTCCGGGCCGCCCGGGTGTCTACGAGCGCTTTCCCCCACAGGCCCGCCCCGGCCGCAGCCAGCAC
>CAYGTG010000129.1:0-12546 GCA_964352485.1 uncultured Nannocystaceae bacterium
GTGCCGGGCGAGCAGGGACCATGGGTAGCCCGGAGCCTCGGAGTCCGCGGCGAGATTTGCCTCGCATTCGCGCAGCACCGAGCTCGCCGCGGACGGGTCGTCGAAGGCGTCGCGCAGCAGCTCCGCCTTGTCGGCGAAGCACCAGGTTTGGCCGGGAGCGATGGCGATCGCTTGGTCGAAACAGCGGAGTGCTGCATCCCGATCGCCCCGCTGCGCGTACGCCTTGGCAATCAGGCGCCAGTCGCTGTCGAATTCGGCGAGCTGTTCACCCTGCCGAAGATACGCCTCCGGGGCGCCGTCATCTCCCGCGCTGCGAGCGTGCTCGAGGCAGTCCGATACGGTCATCGCCGACATGGGGAGATGCTACGCACTCGCCTCGGAGATGGCGACCGAATGCTCGTCTCCGATCCGCGTGGCGTGGAGCTCAGTGGTCCGGCCTCGGCGAGTCCGTCGCCCGAGGCAGACCATGAGTGGATCCCGCTGCGCCGCCCAGCCTCGGGTGGCTAGGAGCGCTCCGGAGTCAGCACGCGCCGATGGGCTCGTCGCAGTTCTCGGGGCCGCAGATCGTCGGATACAGCTCGCCGCCGACGCAGGTTGCCGCTTCGCCGCAGATCAGGGTGGGGTCGCACTCGGAGCCGCAGTCAAGTTCGGTGCAGGACCACTGACCGTCCGCTTCGCAGATGCAGGAGTTGCATCCGTCACCGGCAGGGGCTTGGTCTCCCGGGTCGCAGTCAGCCTCGCAGTCGAGCTCGGTGCAGGACCACGTCCCGTCGTCTTGGCACGAGCAGGCGTTGCAGCCATCGTCGGCGAGTTGCTCATCCCCGGGGCTGCACTCGTTTTCGCAGGCGAGTTCAGTGCAAGACCACGAGCCTTCGGCATCGCAAGCGCACGTGTTGCAGGCGTCGTCACTCGGCACGATGTCGCCGTCGTCACACTCGGGCTCGCAGAGACTCACGATGTCGGCGCAGCAGTCCTCGAACTCGAGGCATGAAGCATCGCATTGACAGGACTGGGTCTCGTCGTAGCCAGAGTCGCAGCGGTCCTCGCAGGAGCCGGCCGCCCCGTCTGCCTTGGCGATGGGGCCGCGGTCGTCCTGCGATGCTTGAGGCTCTGAATCCCCGGTCGTGGAATCTGCACAGGCGGTGATGGCGACCAAGGAGAGCAGGGCTGCGGATGCGAGGGTCTGGAAGATTGAAGAGGTCATCGATGGTACTCGGACCCAAGGGCCGACCTCCTGCCACCTGTCGCACCATGACCTCGACGAATGACAAAAAAAACTAGAACGGCAACAGACCGACGTTTGTGGCGCCCGCCAAGCAGTTCTCGAACTCCGTGGGTTGACAGGACGCAAACCGAGCACACGACCCCTCCGATGGATCGAGGCTGTAGCCCGCGCCAGACGTATGGACGGCAACGACGTGCCCGGTCTCGAGATCGAACACCGGAGAGCCAGAGTGTCCTGAGAAGGTATCTAGGGAGGTGGCGATGCGTTGCGGCGTCCAGTTGTCGACGACGCCAGAGAGGTCGACCGTGGCGCGACCGCCCAGGGGGTGTCCGACGAGACCGACGCGTTGTCCCCCGAAGCTCTCTCCAAGCGAGAGCGGGGTCCGGTCCTCCACGACGCGGTCGAGCCGAATGAGGGCGACGTCGTGGTCTTCGGCGCGCAGCGATGCCTCGCAGCGGTACAAATCGTCGGGATCCAGGAAGCTCGTGTCGTCGTTCCGCTCGGCGTCGTTGAACCCGAACAGAATCTGGGTGGTCTCACACGAGTGCTGGTCGAGACAATGGGCCGCGGTCGCAATCAGGTTTGGTCCGACCAAGAACGCAGTGCAGTGTCCCAAAAACGGGTCCGATGCAAACCGCTCTCCGCTGCAAAGGTCGAATCGTTCGCCAAGCGTCGGGACCTGGGCGGTGGCGTCTGGGCCGATCCTCGTCGTGAGGAGGGCAACAGACATCGCCCACTGAGGCGCTCGAGGATCGAGGCTGTCGAGAACGAGGGTGCGGTCGTCCTCCCCGAAGCTGTCGGACTTTCCACCGGGATCGATCATCTCTGGAGCGAGCTCTGATCCCTGGTTGGCCGGTTGACATCCCAACCACAACACAGCGGCCAGCGCTGCAAGGGAGGGGTGGGCGGATTGGCGGTTCATGGCGATGAATGAGGGCCGCGTGCGACCCGACAGTCGCGCATGCAGGGCAACAAAATCGACAATCTGGGCCTGGCGTGCCGTCCACGGCATTCAGAATTGCTGACTGTGCGGTCCTTGGGGGTTGGGATGCTCTCCGAGTGACGCCGGTTTACAGAAAGGTTACCCGAGCTTCTCCAAGCGCTGACCCCGAGTTCGGCCTCTGGGCGCTATTCAAGAGGCGGAGAACGAACCGATGAAGCGAACCGCCCTGTTCCTTGCCGCCCTTGCCCTCGCGGCATGCGATAGCGAATCTGAAGACCCATCCGAAGCCCGCTTGGCCGAGCTCGACGCCGACGACGAGCTCGACGAACCGGAAGCTCCGGAAGAGGGGAGACACCGTAAGCACCACCGCGCCCATGAAGGGCCCAGTGCCGACATCTGCGAGGCCATCGCGTGCACAGATGCCCAAAAAGAGCAGGTCAAGGCCATCTTCGCGCGGCCCGAGCACTCAGAGCGTGAACACGGCGAGCGGCCGGACCTCTCCTCCGCTCACGAGGCGCTGGCGAAGGCCTTCGCATCCTCGGACTTCGGGGACGCCGAGCTTCGAGCTTGGACCGAGCAGCTCCCGGACCGGCCGGATCGCAAATCCCATCATTTCGACGCAATGTCCGAGCTGCACACGATCCTCGCACCCGAGCAACGAACGGCGCTTGCCGACAAGGTGCTGGAAGGGGAGGTTTTTGCGGGCCGAGGTGACCGGCACCGCAAGCACGACCGGTCCGGTGGTGAAGAACACGAGAGCCGACGGCTCGAGCACTTCTGCGAGCCCCTGGACTGCACGGACGCCCAGAAGGCCGAGCTCTCCGGGATTTTCGCGAAGATGCATGCGTCACGCCCGGACCCGCACGTCCGCAAAGACGCGATCGCAGCCGCGTTCAGGAGCGACACCTTCGACGCCGATGCGCTCCGCGAGTCCTGCGAGCACGATCCCGCCGCTTCGGCAGGCCCGATGCTCGAAGTGCATGCAGTCCTCACTCCGCAGCAACGTATGCTCGTCGCGGAGCGCATCGCGGAGCACGGTCCCCGGGCCCTGATGGGCAAGGGCGGAAGGCACCACGGCAAGGGCAAGCATCGTGGCAAGGGTAAGCGCCGTGGCCGACGGGGTGGTCGTGACGGCGGACCGGACGGCGGACCCGAGTTCGGCTGAGCCGATCGTCCGTAGAGCGGTTGCCAAACCTTCGGAGTTTGGCGACCGTCATGCCCGTGAGTTTCGCGCTGGTGATGCTTGGTATGGCCCTGGGCGGCAGCTTCACCTGGCTGCCCCCGACGACGTGGCGAGCTCGCTAGGGCAGCACACCAAAGACGAGATCGTGGCGCTCATCGAGGCGGTGCTCGAGGTTCGAGCGCTTGGACCTGACCGGCGGATTCCGGCCGAGCGAGCAGCCCTCCCGGCTTCGCTGCAGCGTCCCGACGATCCGTCCGCGTAGGAGGCCTCCAAGGGCAGCCATCAGCAATCCAGCGGTCGCTCGGCGCCTCGCGCGTATACTTCCGCCGGCATGCGTCGACTGAAGATCGTGGGGATCGCTCTGGCCCTGCTCGCGGCGGCGACCGGCGGCCTGCTGTGGTGGCTGCTGCGGGCCGATGAGATCCCTGCCACGCTCGAAGTTGCGGAGGATCCGATGACGCAGAGCATTCCGGGAATCGGAAGCCAGCCCACCCTCGACGCCGCGCTGATGAAGGACAAGACCACCTTCTTTGTGTTTGTCGGCATCCAGAGCTGGACCTCCGACGAAGGCAAGCCGATCAACCGGGCGCTCAACCGATGGACGCTCCCGGACAACGCGCAGGGCTTCATCATCTTCGATGCTGAGGGCCTTGGATTCTTGGCCGAGAAGTCCGAGGAGTACATGGAGCGCTTCGGTGGTGAGACCCGGTTTCCGATGTACGGGGACTTCGAAGGCGCGTTTCGGCAGGTGTTCAAGATGCCGCAGGGGCACCATGGGTTTGTCGTCGTCAGCCCGCAGGGCACGGTGACGATGCGCAAGAGTGGGGGCGCTCAGCCGGGGCCCGAACTCGACGAGATTCGGACGCTTCTCGAGGCCGAAGAGCCCCCACCCGGTCCCGCGGTTCCGGAGTTCGAGTTGGGGCCGCTCTCAAAAACCGCGTGCGCCAACAAGCCCTGTGCGCTCGTGTTTCTCGGAGATCCGGTCGGGCGCACCGACATCCCGGGGGTCGACGATGGCTTCGAGGGAGAAGACGAGGCGAAGTGGGGCCAGATGCAAAAGCCCGGGGTTCGCAACGTCGGAAGCGCGCTCAAGCTCGAGATCGCCGATGCCGGCCTGGGCGCGATCTCGGGTCAAGTCAAGGACCTCGAGTTCCCCGATGGCTGGAGCGTGGTTGAACAGGACGCCGCGGTCCGAGACGCGTTCGGCATCGAGCCTGGGACGACCTCGTTTCTCGTGCTCCGCGATGGTGAGGTCGCGTTCCGAGGCGACGGTGTGATCCCGATGTACGAGCTTGGACGCATCTCCGATCTACTCGGCGTCGAATTTGACTTCGAGGACTAGCTTCAGGTGCGGCCGGCGAAGCCAACCTTTCGCTCCACCCCAGAAAATTCGCGCTCCGGGTTCGAGGCTGTGAGCCGAAATGAAGAAGCGCGCACCGTCGATGAAGGCGCGCGCTCGAACGCTGCGGGCGGATTGCCTCAGGCCGTGGGTGCTTGGTGCATGACGACCTGGTCGAACGGGATTTCGATCCCAGCGTCGTTGAGTGCGTTGTAGACCGCGACGCGGGTCCCGCCGGTGACCGCGAGCCAGTCGGCGGACTTGGCCCAGGTGAACACGGTGTAGTTGACCGAGCTTGCGCCGAAGCTGGTCAGGGCGGCTGCAGCGGCGGGATCGGGGAGCACGTCTGGCACGTCGCCGGCGGCCTTGATCAAGATCTCCATCACTTCGCTGGGCTTAGTGCCGTAGGCGACGCCGATCTCCACGGCCACGCGGCGGGTGCCGAGCACGGTGAGGTTGGTGATGCTGCCACCGGTCGCTTGTGCGTTGGGAATGATGATCTTCTTGTTGTCGGGGGTGATCAACGTCGTCGCGAACAGCCCGATCTCATCGACCGTGCCCGTCTCACCGGCAACCGTGATGACGTCGCCGATGGTGAACGGGTGAAAGATCAGCACCATGACGCCGGATGCGAAGTTGGCGAGGCTGCCTTGAAGTGCCAGGCCGACCGCGAGCGCAGCCGAACCGAGGATGGCGATGAGGCTGGTGGTCTCGACACCGACGGCCCCAAGCGACGCCACGACGGCGGCGGCGAGCACGCCATACTGGATCAACGACGCCAGGAACCGCGAGACCGCTTCGTCGAGCTTACGCTTGCGGAAGAGCG
The DNA here is from genome assembly GCA_964352485.1 of uncultured Nannocystaceae bacterium. GTDB lineage: Bacteria > Myxococcota_A > Polyangia > Nannocystales > Nannocystaceae > CAJXVA01. The sequence goes on from CAYGTG010000129.1 coordinate 5,517, forward strand.
CGAGGCTGAGACTGTTGGCCCATTTCGCCGCGACCCAACCGACGACGAAGATCAGGATCGCTTTGGCAGCGCCTACGATGAGGCCGCTGTAGGGGGCGACAGATTCGGGGAACAAGCTCTCCATGATCGGCTGTTTATGCCACGTGGCCGGGACTGTCCACTCGTCAACGATAGGGGCCGCGATGACGCATGAATCTTCGACTCATCTTCAGTAGGTCTTCAACGGCCTCGACCAGATCGAGCACACGAGGGACCGGTGCTTCGAGTTCGGCGTGTGTCGTTTCCGCGCTGATCTGCAGCATTCGGACGCACTTGGGGAGTTCTGTCTCGAACGGGGCATCGGACCCCGCATGCCACACGGTTCGGTGCTCACGCCCGATCATTTCTGGAGCGAATACATCGATGGCGGTGTGGTCAGGCTGCCCGGTGGGCTTGAACTGCGTCCGCACCTCGACGCGGTGGCCGTCCCACTCTGCCGTGAGCGCGAACGAGCCCACGTGGAGTTCAGCGCCCAATCGATGCGCCGCCTCTCGCCAATCATCGAGCTGATGCTCGAGCGCGAGCGGTGGCGGAAGCTGGGCGCGTGCGTCCTCGATGGAGAGCGCGATGTGGTGGAGCTGCTCGGCAAACTGCATCAGCGGACCCACGTTTCGGTCGCCACGCTTGTCGAACCGCATCCGGGTGTCGTCGATGTCCAGGACCCGTAGATCACGGAGCTCGTCGCCGAGCGCAGCCTCAAGTGCTTCGAGTTGCCGCCGTTCTCGAGCCTTGAGCTGGCCACCACGCCAGCGGAGCCCGAGGCCCAGGTCGACGAAGTGAATCTCTCCAACGACCCAAGATCCGGTTCTGCGGGATTCGGGGAACAACCGGACGTCGGTCTTTCCCACTGTCCTTCGCAAGAAACCCTCGGCAAAGTCGAATCCGCTTCGGCGTCCAGCTTCGCGCCAGACGAGCTGTTGTCGCCGGGACCCGACCGCCGGCGGGAGCGATTCGATCTCCTCCTCGCCGGGACGACGATGGCGGACATGGACGGGGACCATCATGCTCGGGTCCGTCGTCCAGGCGATGACAGCCTCGACCTGCAGGCGCCAGGAGAGGGCGACGCGGCGGTGTTCGAAACCCACCGCCAGATTGGATGGGAGCCGCAGGTTGAGCGGGACGACGTCGAGACTCTCTTCGCCATCCGGCGCGATTTCTAGGTTCCACTGGGCAACGCGGACGAAGTGCTCGACCGCGCCCAGAAATCCGGTCACCCGCTCGACCGCCCACAGCGTCGCTTGGAGTTGTTCGTAGTTGGAAGCGTCGACGCCGGCAAGGGCAACCGAGCCCCGGACGCGGCCTCCGGGCTCGAGTTCGTGGGAGCTGAGCGAGAGCTCGAAGTAGGGCATGCCCGTGTGAGGCCCTTCGAGGGCGGAGACAAAGACCTGCCGTCTGGTGCTTGGGGGCCTGGGCGGATCGACACCCCGCACATTGAGCACGAAGCGCGCCTTCGCGGCAGGCCACCATGGAATGTCGACGCAGACCCGGGCCGTGTAGCTGACCTCAACGTGCCGTCCTCGATAGCTGTTGGGGACCGGCGGCGGGAACTTGAACCGGACCTCGAAGGCGTGCTCTCCCTGTCCCAGCTCTCCGTGCGCGAAGGGGCTGGACGTGGAGCGGAAGAACACCGACGACTCGCCGTGGCGTCCGTATTGGCTCTGGGTGTACCAGGACTCCTCGCCGATGAACTCGATGACGACCGAGGTCACCGGCAGCCGCGCGGGGCACCGGAGAACGACGCGCGCGGTGTACTCGCGCCCCGCATCGATGAGGCGCGGCGCGTACAGGGACACCTCGGGGCGTGTCTTGAGGAGACCCACCAAAGACGAGCGTAGCAGCCTGGGCTGGAAACCGCCGCGCTGGCCGCGAGGTCACGAGGAGAACGCCCAGGCTCCGACCCCGCCCAGCACCCCCGCGGCCAGGACCGCGCCCAAGACACCTAGGGCGCGGATCAGCGGCATCGCCGACGCAGACTCGGTTTCACCAGGTGTCGGAGAGCGTCGTGCCCAGCGCAGCGCTTGGTGGGGGCGAATGGTCCACACGCCGGTCCGAGCCGCCGTGGGTTCGTTGCGCACGGCGGGAAGTTCGCCGCTGAGGTCGATGAGAGCTGTGGACACAGGGAGCCGCATCGGCCGGAATGCGGCCCCCTTGAGGGGGCACAGCACCGAAGGGAACCGGTGCTCAGCGAAAGATGGCTTCATAGGCCACGGTCCGCTTTATCGCGCCGGTGCCGTCGATGGTGCGAGCCACGAACTTGTACGAGCCTGTGCGCACAGGGATGCTGAAAATGTACTCGCTGCCTCGCCGGACGCACGTGAAGGGACGCGCGGGGTTCTTCTCGCCGCAGGTCAGCTTGCGGGCCCGGCGGTCGTACCAGATCAGCTCCACCGTCTTGATGCCGTCGGGATCTCGCGCATCGACCTTGACCACGTACGTGGAGTTCGCGGCACTGGGTCCGACCTTGACCCGCAGCGAGGGCGTGACAGGACGGGTCGAAGCGGGCCGACGAACGGGGCTCCTCGGGTCCGGGGCAGCGCTTCTCGGAGCCTGACGCGTCCCGACGAGCGTCGCGAGTGTTCCCCACGTGTTTTGAGATCCACGGCCATCGGCGCACGGTCGGTCGCCCCACTCGCCGCAGCGGGCCGGCGCGTCGCGGAAGGTCTTGGAACCGCATGCTTCGTAGCTCATCACATCGTTGCATTGGCGGCTGTGGTCCAGACCCATCGTGTGGCCGATCTCGTGCGCGGTGGTGTCACACAACGACCGCGTGCTGTAGTGCGGCGTCTGGAACACGAACACGACCGATGCGGGCAGGACCTTGCCTGTGTAGGGGGCCACCCCGCCTACGGTCGAGGCCAGGTTCAGCATCTTGGGGTCGCCGCCCACCATCACGCTGACGTAGTCGTCCCTTGTGGGACGTTCATCGACGATGCTCACATCGAAGGCACGGAAGTGGTTTTCCACGCACTGGGTGTACTGCTGCCACTGCGCGTCACTGCCTCGGAACGCGGGGACATCTGCGACGGAGACTCCGCTGCGGCGCATCACGCCCGAACGCGCCTGAGCCGGATCGTCGGTACCTGCAAAGACCCGACCTCCGCCGCGGTGGAGGTAGACGGTCACCGGAGTCGGACCACCGCGAAGGGTGCGAGGAAGATCGCGCAGATCGCCGAGTTCGAAGCCGTTCCTCTTCGCCACAGCTGCAGTCGCCGTGCTTGCCACAGCGACCGCCAAAACCGTACTCAGAAGTGCGCCAACTCTCGTCACGACAACTCAGACGCGAACGGACTCCGGCCGATTCGTGAGCGCTCCGTGAACGGGGGGATACCCCGGGGCAAGATGCCCCCTGCTAGCAGCGAGGAATGGAGAAGCTCATCCCGTTGAGGTCGACGGTGCTGGGACCGATGCCATCGCCCTCGAACACCAGCTCGACGATGTCGTCATCGATGGACTCGACGATGATCGTGAAGCCGGTCAGCGTACCGCCCGTGCCGGGGCAGCTACCATCCGGTTCGGGGTCGCCTTGTTCGAAGAAGAACCCGTCGACCTCGGCATCCGTGTACGTCCCGGTGGTCTGTTGCGCCGGCGAAAGCACGAGCGTGGCGGTCCAGGTCTGGCAGGGATCAGAGGCGTTGGGGTCTTGGCAGCTGGCGGCGGTGAACCCGAACGTGATGAGCAAGTCGTCGGGGTCCCCCTCGGATCCTGTCCCGACGCCGGAGCCGAACGTGTCGGAGGTCTCGGTGGGATCGAGGTCTGGGAGGTCGCCGCGTCGGATCGCAAACGAGGTCATGTCCGCCACGACGGCACCGCCGCTCGAAGAACCGGTCAGGGACGCGGTCGACGAGCCCGTGGGATCCGAAGCGGTCGACGAGCCTGAGGAGAGCGACTCTTCGTCTGGACCCAGGGTCGTCGATGTCGCGTTCGAGCCCTGCGCGTCCTGCTGGAGTTCCCCCACGGGCGTGGGAACCGAGCATCCGACGAACGCGGCGGACGAAAACAGCAGCGCGAACCGCGACACGGGGTGAAGCATAGATGAGGTTCGGCGCCGGTCAACCTCGGCACGCTGGTTCATCGACGCCGGTACTCCTTGACGAGGATCGCGCGTCGGCCAAAGACCTCGTTGTCCCGCGGACGGTAGCGAGCGCGACCCATCGAGCGCATGACTTGGTTGAGGGTTGTCTGCCGCTCCTTGTTCGAGATGTGCGACCACACCAAGAACACCTGGTCCGGCTCGTCCTCCTGCAACCGGGCGAGCAGGGCGTCGGAATCGTCGGGAACAACCAGGGCGTCGGTCACCGGGTAGACGCGGAGCGTGGGCCACAGGATGTCGTGCGGGACGAGCACGATGATGGCACCGGGGGCACTGCGCTCGGCGATCCAGGCGGACGCTTCGTTCCAGGGCTCGAACGAGCGGGCGCGTGCCCTCTTGCGAAGCTTCTTGGCGTGCGCCTGCCCGAGCATGCGGGAGGGGACGCCGCCAAGCGCCAGACCGACGACCAGCAGAATTGCGACGGGGACCCTCGAGGTCCACCGCGAGGGGAGGCGGCCCGGCGCTGCGACCAGCGCCGCCACGCCGGCACAGGCGAGCAGACCAACGACGCCCACGGACGGGAAGAAGTACCGAAGCACGATGAAGTGCGAGGGCGCCCGAACGAGGAGAGGAACGATGGGGAGCAGCGCAACGAGGAGTCCCAACACGACGAGTCCGCGGCGACGTCCCGGGGTGAGCACGACGGCCGCGCCCAGCAGTGCAGGAGTGGTCCAGGTGTACTCGGCCAGGGACACCAAGGCGTGGGTCATACGCTCGAGTCCCTTGGCGGCTCCGGGCGCCGAGGCGAACCGCGCGGTGTCGTCTGCGGAGACTGCAACAATCACGGCGATCGCCAGGGGCAGGATGAACAGCGTGGCGAGGACCGATGCGCGCAACAGCTCTTTGCGGGCCTGCGAGTCTCGTCCGCGGGTCAGCACCCACAGCGCGGCGGCCAGCGGAACGATGAACGTCGCCGCAAGCAGGTGCATACCGACCATCGACGCGACGCTGAGCGCGAGACCCCAACTTGCCAGGCGTCGCCACCGGGCGTCGCCCCAGAAGCCGAGTACCCGGCCACCGCAGGCGATCGCAATGGCCGACAGAAACAGCAACAGGGTGTAACCGCGAGCTTGGTCGGCGTATTTGAGAAGGTAGGGCAGCGTCGGCCACATCCACGCTCCAGTGACCGCCGCGACCCAGCCGAACATCCGACCTGCCAGCATGACGAGCACGGCGCAGGCTCCCGCGGCACCCAAGACGGAGGGAAGACGGGCACAGGTCTCATTGACCCCGCAGCTCGCCAGCATCCCGCGCAGCGCAATCGAGTACATCGGAGGGTGGACCGAGGTTCCCCGCTCGGTGCGCATCGCCAGCATGTCTGACCACGGACGCTGCGCATCGACCACCGAGTACGCCTCGTCCAGCCACATCGCGCTCGCGTCGATGCGTGACAGACCCAGGCCGAGCGCGACGCACAACGAAACGACAGCCAGAACACCCAACAGCCGAACCTCCCGGGGCGACTCCACGGGCTTCATCTCGAGCAAGGACGCGCGCCACTCCATGGCGACCTCACACTACAACGTCTGCATCGGTTCGGCGTCTTCGAGTCGCACGGTTCACAGGGCCGCCAGAACGTCTGCAGCCTTCGTCGCCCAGTAGTCTGGCTGTTCGACTTCCAGCGAGGCGCGGTCGCGGAATCCCCACGTCACGGCAACGCTGCGTACACCCGCCGCGCGGGCGGCTTGGATGTCCACGGATGTGTCTCCTACGTACACTGCTGCGGATGGGGCGACGCCGAGCGCTGCGCAGGCGGTGAGGATCCCGGTCGGGTCGGGCTTGCGAGGAATATCGACGGACTCCCCAGCCACGAATCCGAACGGGATATCGGGGAACAGCACGCGAATCATGTGGGTCGTCATCTCGTGAGGCTTGTTGCTCACCACGCCCAGCGAGACACCGCGCCCGGCCAGCGTCTGAAGAAGGGCCACAATGCCGGGGAACGGACGCGTGCGGTCTGTGCAGTGCTGCTGGTAGTGCTCTCGAACCTCCACGAGCAGTGATTCGACGCTGCGTGGCGTCGCATGGGGCCCAAGCGCCCGTTCCACCAACACGCCAATTCCATGCCCCACGAACCCCCGGACGGCGTTCTGCGGGTGCGTCGGGAGGCCCGCGGCGGCCAGGCAGGCGTTGGTGGAGGCCGCGATGTCCACCATCGAATCCACCAACGTTCCATCGAGGTCGAACAGCGCGGCTGCCATAGCCGCAGTCTGGGCCACGAGACGCGCAGTCGCTCGTAAATCACGATGGGAGGGCCTCGGCGACCCCGTGCCCCGGTGGGGCAGGCTGCCTCACCGAACACCTCTGCCGTAGAAGCTCCGAAATACCCGAGAACATGGCGGAACAAGGACGTGACTTCGGCCCTTGCTGCGGTGGTGAACCCCGTGCAACATTCCCGCGCCGTGACCACCCTTCGAACTGCTTTGAAGCTCTCGTCCCTTCTTCTCGCGACGTCCCTCATGGGCATGGTCGGGGGCTGCAAGAAGCCCGAGTACCCAGCCTGCAAGAAAGACAAACACTGCACGGTGGACCTTGGCGAGAAGTGCGTCGACGGGACGTGTCAGAACTGCAAGACCGACGCCGAGTGCGTGGACAAGGGACCTGAGGGCGCAGCTGCGTTCGTGTGTCACGAGTTCCGCTGCATGGACCCGGCCGAAGCTGCTGCGCTCGGCAACGGCGGCGGCGGCGATGGTGAACTCAACGCTCCGTGCGCGGCGAAGACCGACTGCTTCGGTGGTCTCGTCTGCACCGCCGGCGCCTGCTCGGCATGCAACGACGACATCGAGTGCTCGCCCGGCACCTGCGAGCTGGCCACCGGCCGCTGCTCGGCTTCGGGTCAGTGTCAGCCCGACGACCAGTGCCCCATGGACGAAATCTGCGACGGGGGCATGTGTGTGTTCT
>CAYGTG010000130.1:0-12540 GCA_964352485.1 uncultured Nannocystaceae bacterium
CCTCTTGCCGCATGTCTCCGTCGTCGGCCGCCTCCTCGAGCGCCACGGTATCGGACTCGGGCTCCATCTCGGGCCCCGGCACTCCGTCCGCGGGATCCTGCTGCGCAGCGGCCGCTTCGCGTGGCAGCACGTTGCGGTGCAGGGCATTCATCCACACGCCGCCGTTGCGCTTGCGGATGAAGAAGCCGAGCGGATCAGGCGTGGCGTAGTTCATCAGGCTGAGCACGCCTTCGTCGACCACCATGAGCGCGACGCCGGAGGACACCGCCTTGCCTTCAGCGTCCTTGGTGGTGAGCGCCACGGTGAGCTTGCCCTTGGGCCCGATCTCCTTGGACGACAGCTCGAGGCCGACATCGATGCGGTGCTCGTCGGTGCTGATCTTCAGATCAACCTTGCCTCCGGCCGCTGCCGGCATGCCGAGGTCTTGCCCGGGCGGGGCACCCTCGATCTCGGTGCGGCCGCGCCAAAGCATCACGGAGGCGGTCACGCCGGGCGCCCACATCTTGGACAATGGAACCTCCACCGCGGCGGTTCCGCCGTGGATCTCCAGTGTGAAACGCTTCGCGATGCCCTCGCGCTCGACGACGAGAAACCCGTGAGCCTCGTCGTAGGGGGAACGTACGAGGATGTTGGCGGTGTCGCCCGGCGCATACTCGCTGCGGTCGGGGACGAGGTCGACGCGACTGGTGTTCTGCCCCCAAACGACGGCGTCCTTTCCGTGGACGTAGATCTGGGTCTGGGTTCGGGTTTGTCGCCCGTCGTCATCCTTCGCCGAGCCACGGATGAGGTAGGTTCCCGCGGTGTCGACGGTCACGTCGCAGGTCGCCGAAACGGCCTTGCTCGTGATGTTGCAGGTGGCGACCTCCTCGTCCTTGGTCTCGTACGAGAACGCCCAGCGCCCGCCCTTTTCTACGGCGGTCCGCACCGTCTCGCGTCTCAGGACGTCGATCGTGAGCGGCTTGCCCACGACCCGCTCGCCCTCGAGGTCGACGAGGACCGCTTGTACGGTGGTCTGCTCTCCTTCCTTGAGCACCATCGCGTCGGAGCGCAGCCCAACGTAGACCATCGCTGGGTGCACCACGAAGCTCGCCGAGCCCGAGATGGCCTGGCGGTTCTCGTCGGTCACCGTCGCAGAAAGGCTGTAGGTCGACGCGGCAGGTGGCCCTTCGTCTTTCTTGGACGCGGCCGGGGTGGCGTCGGCCGGCTTCGCGCTCGGCACCGGATCGATCGCAGTGACGACGTGCTCGATGGGGTACACGCCCTGCGCCGTGGTCTCGCCCGAACCCGAGGTGACGATGCGCGAGGGCGGTGTCCACCAACCATAGCGTCCGCTTTGGGAGCCTGCGCCAAAGCTGAACTCCCGGTTGAGTTCACCCGGCGGGGTGAATCCACTGTCGGTGCGATTGAGGGCGTAGCGGACCTCGGCCCCGACCATTGGCGCTCCGTGCAGATACTTCGCGAGCACTTTGGCGCTCAGCGTGTCGCCATACACCAGCGGTTTCGACGTGGGCCGCTCGACGTCGACCTCGAACTCGGGCGTTCGGAAGGTCTCGATTGGGATGGTGTGTCGGAATGTCTGGGCGCTTCCAAACCACTTCGCGAACGTCAGGACGAGCGTGAAGTTCCCCGTGCCGTGCTCTTCCTTGGTGTCGATATCCAGCGTGAAGGCACCCAGCTTGCTCACCGAGACGTCGCCGGTGGCAACCTCGACGCCGCGCGGGTTCGTGACGCGATAGGTTGCGGCGGAGTCCGAGCGGTACAGCGCCAGGCTCCCCTGCGGCTGGGCTTCCTCTTGTCGCAGGATGCCGACGAGGTGGATGGTCTCGCCGGGTTTGTAGGGGGTGCGATCGGTGAAGAAGAAGGCCCGGGGACGATCCGAAGGAGCGCTGCGTGAGCTCCAGTTGCCCGCAATGCTCTGGCTATCGGCGGGAAGGTAGGCCGCATCGTTTTCGGTCTGCACCATGACGTAGCCGGAGTCGACGGACGCTCGAGGCTCGGTCATGCCGCTTTCGTCGGTGGTGCCCGTCCACTGCGTTGCGCCGTAGCGGTCGATCAGGGAGACGCTCGCGCCAGAGACCGCCTCATTGGTGCTCAATCTGTGAACGGCGACGACGCCCCCGGCGTGGTCGAGTGCGGCGGCAATGCCGAGGTCGGTGACCTCGAAGGTCTGCGCGATGCCTTGGCGCTGCTTGTAGCCCCACAGCTCGAACTCGTTGCTGCGTGCGATAAACCATCCGATGGTGCCCTTGGAACCAGCACCGGCGAGCATCTCCCGCAGCGGCAGCGCAAGCTCGGTCGGCTTGCGCAGGGACGCTGTGGTGTCGAACGAGCGCTTGAAGCCCGCTGTGCCGCGGTCGGACGGCCAGGCCCAGTTCCGGTCCCAGTAGCCGTTGGAGAAGGTGTGCAGTTCTTTGGCCTCGATGGCGCGGGCTTCGATCTCCACCGTGTCGAGCCCGGCGACGCGCAGGCGCAGGGAAGGCTTGCTGCCGGATTCGATGACCAGCGGCTGGGCGCGAGCCTGCGTGAGTGCCAGGCTGGGATACTGAGGACCCAGCTTGACCGTGGCCTTGAACGGCTTGCCGAGGGTCTGCCCGAAGCGGTCTTGGAGTGCTCCGTCGACCTCGACCGTGTACTTGGTGTTGCCCTCGAAGTCACCGGACAGGGCGATGCCGTTCCAGCTCGCAGAGACCGCGAGATTGTCGACTTCGGGGCTGACCTTGACGCGATCGGAGAGCTTGGGATCTGCGAGCGCCGTGGTGGCGGAGAGCTGGATCCCGTTGCTCGCCCAACACGGATCACCGCACGCGGCGAGCGAGAGCTTCAGCGGCGGGTAGGTGCTGAAGCTGTGCGAGATGGGGCCGCTACGCTCGGGGCCTTCGCCGAACACGCCGGCTGGGATCTTGAGCGTGTAGCTGGTGTTCTTGTGGAGCTTGGTCTTGGGCTTGAGGATGAGGACCCGCGCGGCACGCTCCTTTTCGGAAGCGCTGGCATCCTCTGCGAGCGCGGAAGGGACCACCTCAAACTCCACCGTGCTCCCCCAACCTCCCATGGACAGCGCACCCGCCAAGGCGGTCCGCTCGATCGCCTGGTTGAAGTTCAGCGTGACCACCGCATCCAGGTCGATGTTTGCGCCGCTGGGGGAGGCCGACTCGAGGGCCAGGGTGGGCGTGGAGAACGTCCACGACTTCGCGGACGGCAGACTGTGCCCGTGGACCGACGTCGCGGTCTCGGGCACGGTGACCGTGTAGTTCGTCGAGTAGGGGAGTCGTCCTTTCGCCTGGAGTGCGACCGTTTGCGTGCCGAGCCACTGGGCCGTGGCATCGATGGGTGGATCTACGAGCAGCGGGACGTCCTTGGCTTCGAGCGCTTCGACCGTCGCCAGCGGAACCATCGCTTCGTTGAAGCTGACCCGGACCGCGTCGACCAGGCTCTGTGGTCCGGTCGGCCCGAATCGCTGAACTTCCAGGGGACCTGTCGGTGGCGTGACGGCGATCCCTTCGTCCGGCGCCACCTCGGGTGGGAACGGGATCTCCACGGTCTCGTTCACCGACTTCGGCTTGAGCGGGCCCGGACGCGGCTCGAGCTCGGTGGTGATGTCGGTGGCCTCTGGGACCAGCGGCGGAACGCCAGCCCACAGGTCCAGCATCCCCGGCGCGCTCGCCTCCGTACCGGTTTCGGCCTCTTGCGTCGCCTCGGACGCCGGTTCGGTTCGAGTGCAGCTGACCGACAGCAGCGCTGCTGTCACCCAACTCAAGCTACGGCGAAGCCGAAGGCGGTCGCGCACGTTGTGCCTCATGGGGCGAGCATACATCTGCTCCATGTACGTCCTTCGGCACAGAAGCGGTCTGTTCCGTAGGCCAGCCAGCACGGAATGCGCCCACCTGCGGTCCCCGGGCCGGTCAGTTTTCTGCGAATATGGAGTTCGTGGCTGACGTGACGCTGCCCGCTCGCATGGAGGCCGGACGTGTTCCGGTCGCGATGCACGGGCGCGCGCCGGCGCTGTACCGGATCCCGATCACGCTCAGCTTGATGGGCTTGTTCATGATCGCGATTCAGGCGGGCCAGCCTTTGGTCGGCTTTGCGTCGATGTTGGCGGTCCTGGCGACCGCGGCTGCGCTCTCGCTGCGTTCGATGGCCCGTCGGTACGCCCCCGCGGCGATCCTGCGAGACCAAGGCGACGCCAAGATGGCCAACGGCCGCTATCGAGAGGCGCGGGCGTTCTACGAACGTGCCCTCGCGATCGTACAGCGCGAACTCCCGCTAAACTCACCCGAGGTTCTCTCGGGCAACTACAACCTCGCGGTCGTCTCCTCGGTGCTCGGCGAGCACGACCAGGCCGCGGCCTGTCTGGACGCGCTGTTGCGGGGGTTGGGTGGCCGGGTTCCGAACGCGTGGTCGGGCCGGATCGCTTGGCTGTTGCGACGGATTGCCCGCCATCATTCGCTTCGTGGCCGGCATCGAGGCGCGCAGGAAGCCTGCCGCGTGGCGATCGAACTCGTGGGTGACGCTCCCGGAGCGGACGACTGTACCGTCCGCTCTTTGCTCAATGATCTCGGGTGGGCGTACCAGCGTGCTGGAAGCCTCGAGCGTGCCGAGCGTGCGTTCCGAGATGCGCTGTCGATCCATGAGCAATATCGGGATATCGCGGCGACGCTCGCGGCTCCGTGTGGCGCCGGTCCTGGCGCGCATCAGTCTCCATACCGGGCGCCGAGTCCCAGAGAAAACCCGACCAGCGGCGGACTCGACCGGGCCGTCGCCCACTCTCTGATCGGCTTGGGTTGGACGCTCTTCGAGCTGGGGCGTATCGAGGACGCCGACGCCTCGTTCAGCCGGGCACTGATGCTCGCCTCGTTGTCGGGCAGCCCCGAAGATGCATCGTTGCGGGCGGAGTCCTTGCGCGGCCAGGGGACGGTGGCCTCCGAGCTGGGTCGCTATGCGGATGCGGACCGCTGCTACCGTCGTGCCGCGGACGCTCCACTGGCCGGCGATGCACCGCAGGCGATTGCGCTGCTTCTGGATCGTGCTTGGCTCGCCTGCACATGCGGTGAAGACCCTCGGGCGGAGGGCTTGTTGGTCGAGGCGGAGCGACGGCTGCGGACGCTGCCCGAACACGTCTCCCTCGTTGGGGCTCTGCATGCGGTCTGGGCCGAGCTGAGGCGCCGCCAAGGCAACGACAAGGACGCTCACAAACACTCGCAACGGGCGGTTGTGCTCACCGAGGAAGCCCTCGCCGAGCACCCGCGTCGCGCGAGCGTGTTGGCCTTGGCTGCGCGCGTGCACGTGTCGCGGTCCGAGCTCACGGCCGCAGAGCGATACGGTCGTCGCGCGATGGATCTGCTTCGAGGAAGCGGGCTGCCGCAGACGCATCCCCGCTTCGCTGAGGTCGCGGTCGCGATGGGAGAACTCCATGCGGCACGCGGCCATTGGGGCGCGGCCGAGGAGGCGTTTCGCAGCGCACTCGAGGTTCGGCAGACGCTGTTGGGCCTCGAGCATCCCGCGTTGGACGAGATTCTTGAGGGGTTGGCCCGCGTGTTCGAAGCCACCGGTCGGCTCGACGAACAAGCCGACCTCCAGCAACGTCGAGATGCGCTGGTGTCCACACGACCGGCCGAACTCGCGAGCTGACCCCGCTGAACCGGGGACAGTGTGGCGGGGGGATCAGGCCCGCAAAATGATCGCGGTCACGGCGGCGATGAGTGCGAGCAGGGCGAGGATGCTCAACACGATCAGTGGTGTCCGAGATGGCGGAGCCGCCGGTGTCAGCGATGGTGTCGAGTTCGGAGTGGGGAGCGCGCTCATCATCCCCGAGCTGGACAGCAACGAGGACTGCGACAACGCGGCGCTGCTGGCCAGCTCAGAGCCCGAGCCACTCGCATCGGTGGCCTCTTCGGGGGGCGCAGGGGCGCCGCCGAGGGTCCTCAGATCGATGAGTCCCGAGCCGGCTTCGCTCGCGGGCGCTTGGGCTGCGAGTCGAGCCATCTGCCGCGGCGCACCGCCGGACGTCGCGGACGTGGACGTCTTCTGAGCCTGCATCGCGCTGAGCGTGTCGAGCTTGAAGAGCACGGAGTCTGCGTTGCGTTCGTCCGACATGCCCGAGTCCGAGGACGAGGCGTGCTGGGCTTGGGAGGAGTGGGCCGGTTGGGCACCCGCGGGGGCCTGGGACGGCGGCGAAAACAGGAGGTCTTCCGATGGCGCGGGCGGAGTTTTCACGGGAGCGTTCAACGCCCCCCAATCAAGCCGCAACGGCGACCCGAATTCTGTACGCCGGCTCGCCTTTCCGAGCCGATTTCAACGCGCATTTTTCGGGGGAGATCGTCCGTTCGTGGGGATCCCAAATCGGGCTGCTAGGCTTGCGGGGTGCTCCGCGATCGTCGCTTCCTCCTGTGGTCCGTCGTGTTGTGCGCAGGCTGGCTCAATGCGTGCGATGACGCCGTGGTTCCACCCACGCCCAGGTCGGAGTCGCCGGCCGCAGCGCCTGTTTCGGAGTCGCCGGCGGCGACGGCTTCACCACCCGGGTTCGACGCCGCGCTGGCCCGGGGCATCGTCTCGCCCTCGCAGGACGACGCGACGTACCGCGTCGATCCCTTCATCGCCACATTCTTGTACGAACGACTTCGCGCCGACATCGCTCCGTTTGCCTGGGTCGACGCCGAAGGACCCGCGCCTGCGGGGTACCAGGTCGGGTCGCTCGAGCAGGCCGAGGTGTTTGCCAAGCTCGGGCTCGAGCAGGGCGACATTGTCGAGGCGCTCAACGGTCTCCCGTTGCAGACATCGGACCAGCGGGAACTCGCGCTCGACGCGGCGGAGAACCGGCTCACGGTCACGATCTTTCGCGAAGATCTCAGCTTCACGAACAGCTACCGATTCGACGGGGGATTGGCCTGGCGAGATGTGATCGGAGCCGTGGCTGCGCCGGCCCCGGACGCAGAGCCCCTGGACGCAGAGCCCTCGGACACAGAGCCCGCGGACGCGGACGCTGGCGAGCTTGCCCCTGCTGGACGTCCTTCGGTGGCGAAGAAACGAGCCGGGTCGAAGCGCCCGCCCAGCACGCCGAAGCGACCGACCACGCGACCCCCGGCACCCAGCTCGTCCGACATCCGTTGCACGAGTGGATCCGCCTGCACCGTCACCAAGCGAGCGTTCGATGAGCTCCGTTCGTCGCCGAGCAAGATGCAGAAGGGTGTAGACATCGTTCCCGCGATCCGAAACGACGTCTTCAGCGGATACAAGCTCAAGCGCGTCAACGCCGGCTCGCCGGTCCATCAGCTCGGTTTCCGTGCGGGAGACAAGATCACGCACATCAACGGTCGTGACCTCACGGACGATACCCAGGCGATGGCGTTGTACTGGTCGCTGGGGTCCTCGAAGGTCTTCAAGATCCGCTACGAGCGAGGAGGGCGAGAACAGGTCAAGACCGTCCGCGTTGTTTGAACGAGCCGATCCCGTGCCTGTGCTAGAAGGCCACGCTCGATGAAGCGGACTCTCCTGCGCGTCGGCGGACTCTTGCTCGTCCTGGTCGTGCTGTCCACGGGGGCAGCCGTGGGATTGGCTTGGGTGCTGGGTCCGCCTACCTACGAGGAGTTCAGCGCGGATGACTTCGAGTTCAACAAGCAGGGCGACGCGGTGGCTGGCAAGCGGCTCGCCGAACTCATGTGCGTTCGCTGCCACTACGATACGAAGACCGACAGTCTGGCGGGCCGAAGCCTTTGGCCCGAGACCAAGGCGTTGGGCGAAGCGCATGCGCCCAACCTGACGCGGGACGAGGTGCGCGGGATCGGCTTGTGGACACCCTCCGAGTTGGTGATGCTGCTCCGCTCGGGTGTCCACCCCAAGGACAAGACCCGGCTGCCTCCGTGGATGCCATTCCAGCCCAACATCTCGGACGTCGACCTCGCGAACCTGCTCGCCTACCTCGCCAGTGAAGACCCATGGCTCGCTCCGCAGCGAACCTCGGAGAAGCGAAGCGAACTGTCGCTGGAGTCGGTCCTGCAAGCGTGGGTTGCGTGGGAGCCCGGCCCCGCGAAGTTCTCGCCCGTCGAACGTCCGGCCGAGTCCGAACCCGTTGCCCTGGGCGCATACTTGGCCAACGACCTGCTGCAGTGCCATGGCTGCCACAGTGCTTCCGCGCAGGAGGTCGACTGGGTCGTCCCGCACAAGACCCCTGGCTTTTATCAAGGCGGAGCCAAACTCACCGATCCGGCCGGCAACACCGTCGTGGCGCCTGGACTGACGCCCTCGCTCGACGCCGGCATTGGCGGCTGGAGCTACGAGGAGTTTCGGCGGGCGCTTCTCGAGGGCGGGACGCCATCCGCACAGATCCTTCGCTGGCCCATGCCGACCTATCCACGGCTTGCGGAGGGGGAAGTCTATGCGATGTACGCCTACTTTCAGACGCTCTCGCCGAACAGCACCCCGCTCCAGCGCAAATCACCCTACAGGGTGTCGCCTGAGATCGTTGATCCGGGACGCCATGCGTTCGAGCGCCTCGGGTGCCCCAGCTGCCACTCGCCCGACGCCCAGGGACCGATGAGCCTGGAGAGAGTGCCGCAGAAGTATCCCGACGACGCGTCCTTGGTCGAGTACATCTCAGACCCTCGCCTCGTCGACCCGAATGCCTGGATGGCTGCCTACGGCCCGCTCGCATCCGACGAGGAGATGGCTGCGCTCGCCGAGTACGTGCGCCGTCGTGTCGAACGGGGTCCCTATGCTCCGCCGCCCAAGGGGTGAGCTGCGCCGCGCAACAGGTCCGCGATGCTCTCTGCGAGGTCTAGGCTAAACTCGACTCTCAGCGTCGCCATGTCCTCTCGGGCCAGGATGTCCTCGATCACGGCCGCGGGGAACGCGATCTGGCGCATCCCGATGATGAGCGCATACATACGCAGCAACATCCGTGGCCCCGTGCCCGGCACGAGGTGCGGCCACGCGCACTCGAGAGCATCACCGGCGGCGTGAAGCTCGTCGCGGAGGACTCGCTTGAAGGCGAGTGCTGCGGATGCGTCCACGTTCTGCTCGAGAATCGTGTGCAGGATGACGAGCAGGTCACTGAGCGTGCGGCGCGTCTCCAGGCTGCGGGCGAACGCTCGCCCCAGAACGTCGGGGTCGACCGACGTTAGCGCTCCGAGGCGTTCGCGGAGCACCGCAAACCACGCCACCAGCTCTCGCTCGAGCAGGGCGAGGAACAGCGCCTCCTTGCTTTGGAAGTAGAGGTATAGGGTGCCCTTGGCCAGGCCACTGCGTGCGGCCACCTGCGCCATGGTGATCCGGGCATAGGGGTGCTCGCCCAGCAGGGAGCCGGCCTCGGCCAGGATTGCGGCGCGCCGAGCCTGCTTGTCTTCATCGTTGCGCGCTCGCTGTCGCAACGCCATCAGTGCACCAGCTTCCGCAGGATGCGGCGCTTCGTGTCGTTGTAGGGTGGGTACTTCACCGACGGATCGAGAAAGTTTGCGGTCTTGAGCACGCCCTTCTTGTGCGAGAAGGCCTCGAAGGAGTGGTGCCCGTGGTAGGCGCCCAAACCGCTGCTGCCGACCCCACCGAAGGGCAGTTGGTGGTCGCTGAAGTGCAGCAGGGTGTTGTTGATACAGCCGCCCCCGAACGACACCCGGTCGACGATGAGCTGCTCCTCGGAGGCGGTCGTGGTGAACAGGTAGAGCGCCAACGGGTTGGGGTTCTTGCCGACGATCTCGACAACCTCGTCGAGTGTCTCGAAGTCGAGAACCGGGAGCAGCGGTCCGAAGATCTCCTCGCCCATCACCTTGTCGCTCAGCGTCACCTCGGTCATCACGGTGGGGGAGATATAGCGGTCGGCGGCGTCGGTCTTGCCGCCAAAGGCGAGCTTGGCCTCGTCGATGAGACCGGCGACGCGGGCGAAGTGCCGGTCATTGATGATGCGACCGTAGTCGGGGCTCTGCTGCGGGTCGTCGCCGTAGAACGCCGTGGTAGCCTGGCCGATCTTCTCGACGAGTTCCTCGCGGATAGAGCGTTGGGCGAGGACGTAGTCGGGCGCGATGCAGGTCTGTCCGGTATTGAACCATTTGCCCCCCGCGATTCGCTTGGCCGCGACCTCGAGGTCGGCGCTCGCGGTGACGATGGTCGGGCTCTTGCCTCCCAGCTCGAGCGTGACCCGGCTGAGATGCTCCGCTGCGGCCCTGGCGTAGACTCGACCGACCTCGGTTCCCCCGGTGAAGAAGATGTGATCCCATCGGTGCTCGAGCAGGGCTTTCGACGTCTCAATTCCGCCTTCGATGGTCGCGACCCAGTTGGCGTCGAAGGCCTCATCGATGATGGCTTTGACCACGGCCGACGAAGCCGGTGCGAGCTCGGAGGGCTTCACCACGCAGACATTTCCCGCGGCGACCGCACCCACCAAGGGCGCGAGCGCCAGCTGCACCGGGTAGTTCCAGGGGCTCACGATCAGCGTCAATCCGAGCGGCTGCGGGACGAGCATGCTTCGCGACGGTACCGCCGCCAGCGGTGAGAACATTTTCTTGGGTCGCATCCACTTGCCGACCGACTTGATCGCGTGACGCAGTTCGCCCGTGACGTAGCCGACTTCGGACAGATATGCCTCGGTCGAGGACCGGTGCATGTCCTCGTGCAGGGCGTCGACGATGTGCGGCTCGTGCTTGCGAACCGATGCCAGCAGCGCGCTCAATGCCTCCTCCCGAGCACCCCGGGGCAGGGTACGGCCGGCGGCGAAGTACTCCCGCTGGGCCTCGATCACCGCGGCGATGGCGGGCGCAACGTCAGCCGTGGCTGCGGGGCTGGAGGGGCTTTGGCGGGAACCGTCCGGCATGCCGTAATCTTAGTGACCCACGGTCATTTGTCAATCGGCCTGCTATCGTGCCCCCGATGAGCGTCCAGCGGCGCGCAGACGTGGAGTCTTCGCGAACATCAATCCTCGATGCGGCCCAGCGGCTGTTTCTCGAGCACGGATATGCGGGTACGTCGATGAGCGAGATCGCCAAGGCGTCGGGGGTGACCAAGAGTCTCATCCATCACCACTTCGGCACCAAGGACGCGCTGTGGCGAATGGTCAAGCGGTCCTCGTTTGCCGCCTACCACGTCCGCCAGAAGGAGCTGCTCGCGGTGCAGCCGCTCACGGTCGAGACGGCCAAGGCTTCCATGCGGATCTACTTCGAGTTCCTGGCTGACAACCCGCAGGTGCTTCGGATGATGTGGTGGATGCTGCTCGGAAACGAGGACGATCGTTCCAACGAGCTGGTCGCCGAGCTTGGCGAGCTCGGGGTGGCGCAGATCCGCGGCCTGCAGGATCAGGGGCTGGTCCGGCGGGACCTCCGGCCTGAGTCGGTTCTTTGCGGATTCCTTGGGCTCATCCACTCCGCGTTCACCGAGGACTGGCTCCTCACGCATCGAGGCGTGTCCCCCGCGGCTTACATCGAAGAGGCTTGGGAGATGTTCGCGCACGGAGTCATGCGGGAGCAGCAGTGAACGGCCGCAGAGTTTGCCGGCCGTGGCTCGGCACGGTGGCTCACCGTGGCTGGGTGGTATCTCGATTTGCAGTGATCGCTCTGCTGGCAGTCTGCACCTGCGCCCACGATGAGCCGCCACCGGTTCAGACCCCAGCTCCTGCCGCTGCGCCACCGCTGAGCACGGCGTCCATGGAGAGCCACTTCGAGGAGGCCGACGCGATGCGAAGGGCCGCATTTCGCGGCGAGATCGACACGGTTCGGCAGGTCGCGACCGCGTTCAGGGCTCGCGTTGCGGAGTCCACCTACCCACAACCGTGGGGCCCAGCGGTGGAGAGGCTCGAGGGCGTGCTTGCTGTGGCGGCAACGGTCGATGACGTCCGCAAGACCGCGAGCTTGATCGGGGAGGTCGGGGCGTCGTGCGGGGGATGTCACCTCGAGCACGACGTCCCCGTCGAGCGGGACTGGCCGCTCGAGGCTGACCCCGAGCACCGGATGGATACGTTCGACTACGCGACCGAACTGCTGTGGCTGGGGCTGGTGGTGCCCTCCGACGAAGCATGGGCGCGGGGTGCAGACGCGTACCATGCCGCACTGAGCTGCGAAGGGTTCGAGTCTGTCCCGGTCGGGCCCGAGCACGTCAGCGCATGCAGCAGTGCCCGCGCCACCGGAGCATCGGTCGTTCGGGCCGGGGATGCCGCGTCGCGAAGCCGAGCGTTTGCCGATGTGGTCCTGCACTGCGCAGGTTGCCACTCAGACGGCGGTTGAGGACGGTCCGAGGAATATCCGTACTTTCTCGTGATCCGAGTGCCCGGTTGGATCTCTAACCCTGGGTGCGCCGACTGTGGTTGTTCCTGTTCATCCTGCCCGGATGCTTCGAATCGCCCGTCACGTCCTTCGGGGATGACGACGACGGTGACTCGACGAGCCTGACGTCTGGAGACAGCCCAACCCCGGCAGCCAGCTCCGGACCCGGGCAGAGCAGCGATCCCGGCGATCCCGGCGATCCCAGCGATCCCAGCGATCCCAGCGATCCCAGCGATCCCACGCTGGGCTCTTCGTCGTCGGTGGGCTCGACGTCCTCCGGATCGAGGGACTCTTCGAGCGGGGCGAT
>CAYGTG010000131.1:0-6285 GCA_964352485.1 uncultured Nannocystaceae bacterium
TCCTGTACCAGGTGGCGATTCAGGACCATCTGGTGCACTTCGTCCGCGCCGTCGGCGATGCTCAGCAACGCTTTCTCGAAGACGGACTCCGCACGATGAGGGCCGTTCGCTTCTGCGCCACGCGGTCGCTGGTTCTCGCGCGGGCAACCCAGGCCGCCATCGCCGGGGCGCTGCACGTGCTCGACAAGGTCAGCGCCGAGCGGGTGCTCGTCGAGCTCGCGAAGCTGCTCGAGGCTCCGCTTCCATCACGCGGGTTGCTACCCATGGTCGCGACGGGGATGTGGCCTCACGTGTTGCCCGAGGTCTCGGACGCCGCGCGTGCGGCTGCGATCGAGGCCGTGGACGCGATGGACCCCGTACTGAGCACCCGACTCGCCCGGCTGTTGCGCCCGCGCGCGATGTTATCGGCGGCAGACTTCGAGGACGTCGTGGCCGGTGTGGACGCGCTCAAACCCAGCCGCGCCGTCCGGGCCGATGTGATTGCGCTGTGCGGACCTGAGGTCACGGGGCTCGATGAGGCCGCGGCTGCAGGCCAGGCGATGGACATCCGCAAGGCCGCGGCCTCGGTGGGCCGGCCCCGGCTCGAAGCGGCGTTCGCCGTGCTGGGCTGGAGTGCCGAGCTCCGCACGTCGGTCGCGGCGGCCCTCGAGGGAGCACCGCTCGCGCCGGCGGAGCTCGCGATCAAGGGCGGAGCGTTGATCGGGCGCGGCATCCTCCAGCCCGGACCGGCCGTGGGTGAGACGATGCGAGGCTTGCTCGACTGGGTCCACGAGGATCCGGCCCGCAACGACGCCGAGAGGCTGCTCGCGCACGCGCGGACGCTGCAGCGAGCGTAGGGCCCAGACTCACAGGCCTTCGAGGTGCGCCTCTTGGGTGATCCGTGCATCGAGCGTGACCAGCCCGCGCGGATCGAGCATGCGCACCGGACCCAGATCCACGCTGAGCACCCGTGGCGCGTGCTCGAAGAGCGTGGACAAGTGCGAGAAGACAGCGGCCAGGCCCGGAACGTCGGGGTCGCTTTGCCGTCGCAGTGCAGGCATCGGGGCACGGGACAACACGGCGTGGGCGAGCGCGATTGCATCCTCGGGACGAAGGGGAAGCAGCGCGAGCGCAGGTTCGATGGGGGCGCTGGCGCCCTCGATGCGGCCGTAGACCACGACGGAGTTGTCGCCAAGCCGCCGGGCACCGCAGCGAATGTCGACACCGCCGGCGACCATCTCGGCGACGACGACTCCGTCCACGCGCGCGGTCGGGGCGGAGCGCTCGACGTTGTCCATGATGCTGGCGTAGGCACGACGGACGGCGGAGGCGGTCTCCAAGGAGAGCACCACGCCACCGATGTCGGTCCGGCGCCGAAGGTCGGGGCTGAGCACCTTGAGGACAACCGGATATCCGATCCGGTCCGCGAAGCCTGCCGCACCGCTTGCCGAGTTGGCGACCGCCTGCCGGGTGACCTCGAATCCGAAGCCGCGCAGCACGACCTTGCTCTCCTGGTCGGTGAGCACCTCGGTCGCGTTGCGCAGCAGTTCACGGGCTCGTGAGAGCCCCTCTTCGTCGGCGGGTTCGACCTCGGGAAGCTCGCCGGCCAGGACCGCATCGTGGGCGCGCGCTCGCAGCAGGGCCCGCTGGGCCAAGAACGCCGCCGTGGGAGCCTGGAGCGGGACGGCGCCGTCGGGGATTTGCATGCCCAGGGCACCGCCGATGAT
The DNA here is from genome assembly GCA_964352485.1 of uncultured Nannocystaceae bacterium. Lineage (GTDB taxonomy): Bacteria > Myxococcota_A > Polyangia > Nannocystales > Nannocystaceae > CAJXVA01. Next base: position 1,707 of record CAYGTG010000131.1, read on the forward strand.
CGGGAGCGCTCGGCGGGCCTGGTTCCACAGCGCGAGCTGGTCCTTAGTGGGTGGGATGGCGCTCTGCCGATGTTCGAGTCCGTCGAGGACCCCTGCAATCACCCGCGGCGCGGGAAAGACGGGACCGGTCCGGCGCTCAAGCGCATGCGCGGCGACGACGGTGAGAAGCGCATCGTCGTCATCGTCATCGACCGAGGGGGCGTCAATGCCCAGAGGCACCAGGACGACCGGGCAGTCCCGGCGCCGGATCCACGGGATCCACGGTCCAGACAGGGAGGCGCGATCCAGCGTTCCGGCGATGGGGATCGAGGCCAGCGAGGGGTGCTCGAGGAGCGTGCACAACCACGCGGGGGTGGGCGCGAGGCGCAAGGGCAGGTCCCGGGGCCCCAGGGCCCGGCTGATGCCCTCGAGTTCTTCGGCCGAATGGGCGCAGGCAATGGCACGTGCGGCGTTGCGACTGGTGAGGTCCCCGACCCGAAGCACGGCGCCGGGCCCCAAGACGAACCTGGCCAACGAGGGCAGCGCGGCGGGATCCTCGAGGTCGTGGCCGTCGCCGGTGAGGACGAGCAAGGCCGGTGGCGACGTCCGAAGGGCTCGCAGCAGGAGCGGGGAAAGCTTGCGAATGACGACGACGGCAACCACTCCATCACGGATCGCCTTGGCCAGCTCGCGCTCTCGCGAGGTCTCGCCGGGCCCCTCGTAGCGACTCTCCTCGACTCCGGGCCCGATGAGAACCCGGTTTGGGGCTCCTCGGGCCGGCCACAAGGACTCGACGACGACGGTTCGGGCCCGCGCCGTGTCGTCGTCCCCCGAGGCGTTCAGGCCGGGGCCTGGCTCCACGGTCCCTCGCGCAGGCTCGCAATCACGTCAGCCCACCGCCCGGGCATCACCCAATCGGCGTGCTTCCAAGCTCCGGGCACCTGGTCGGTCGGCTCATCACGGGGCGGGCCGGTAAGCACGAGCACGCGGCCTCCATCGCTGCGGGGTGCGAGGAGCAAGGGGTCCTTGGCGTTCTGGAGGATCAACGTGGTGCCGCCACGCTGGTGGGGTCCGTCCTCGAGCGAGGTCGGCTCGGCCCCGAGTCCGCGAAGCGCGGTCGCGATGACCGGGTCGAGGCCCGCGGGAGCGACATAGCCCAGCGGTGCCGCACCGAGGTCGAAGACGGGGTGCGCGGCCGCGTCGGTGTCCGCCTCCGATTTCTGCGTGAACGCGGGCAGCGGTGCGGCATCGACGTCCCCTTCGAACTCCGGGTCCAGTTCGCCGTCGAACCGGTGCCAAGGTTTCACACCGGCCACGACAGCGCTCACGGCGTCGGCGGTCGCATAGGGAGGACTGCGCCGCTCAAGCCAGCGCGGCATGGCAGGGCCGCGCTCGAGCTCTGCCGCGCTGGCGAGGCCTAGGGGCGTGAACGGGACGAGGACGTGAACCGGGTTGAGACGTTCGCAGAGGTTGCGCAGCCCGTTGGGACCGCCGAACAGCAACACGTCGGCGCCAAAGCGGGCGGCGGCGGTGATGATGCTGCGGTCCGCCTGGCCGGCGTCCCCGATGCAAAGCCCTGTCACGGTGGCACCTCGCGCGGAGCCGATGTCGCGCGCCCAGCACAACGCCACCGCGCTGGCCGGGTGCAGACCCTGGGGCGTGCGCTGCAGGTGGACCGCGATGTGGGCCATCAGGAGAGCCCGTACTTGTTCTTCACGGCCTCGAGTTGCTTTTGGTATTCGATCTCGAAAGAGTCGGTGCCTTCGGACAGATGCTTGATGTGCCGACGGACTTCGCGATCGAGGTCGTCGTCGGCCTGCATGTGGCGTCGAAGCACCTCTTTGAGCATCCGGCGGAGCTGGGCGTCGTCGGCGAAGATTTCCTCGACGAACTGGCTGCGCATGAACAACTCGACGAGCTGATTGGCGATCCAGTTGATCGACTCGTCGCCGATGCCGAAGTCTTCGCGCTCGGCGAGCTGGCGCTTGGTGCGAAACAGGTCCGAGTAGGGCAGGCCGCGACGCTCGAGGATGTCCTTGGCGGTCTCGGTCAACTCCCGGTCCTTGCGCAGGTACTCCCGGAGGATGGACTCGACGTCTCGCTTGAACTCCTCGCGGTCGTTCGTCTCGATGTGGCCCGGTTCGACGAGGGACCGAGAGACGGCATCGGTGATATGCGAGATCTTGCTGGCGTACAGGCGCATGGAGGATCGCCCGGAGCATAGAGGGAGGCGACAGGGGCCGTCAAAAGGTGTCGACAGAGGTAGGCTGCCGGGCATGGCAGAGGCATCGGAAAGGCTGCTCGTCGCGGCTGGCTTGGTCTGGCTCAGCCCCGGCCGCGTGCTCTTGCAGCGGCGTTCTGACCGGGCTGCGCACGGGGCGGGCTGCCTGGAGTTTCCGGGCGGAAAGGTCGAGCGCGCGGAGGCGCCGGTGCGGGCGCTCGCGCGGGAGTTGGTGGAGGAGTGGGGCTCGCGCGCCGCGGAGCTCGTCGTGGGCCCCATCGCGGAGGTCCTGCATCACGTCTACCCGCCCCCCGGGCCCGAGGTGGTGTTGATGGTCTTTCATGTCGACGGGGCGGCCTGGTCGGCGCACGAGGGCGGGCTGGCGGAACTCGAACCCGGCGCGAGCGTGTGTGCCTACGACGTCGAGGCGCTGCCGATCGAGGCCTTCCTCGAAGCGGACCGGCCGTTTGCCGCCGCGATCGCGCGCGGCGAGCTCCGCCAACCCTGAGCGCGCGAGGGACGGCGGTGCGCCTGGTATCATCGTCGTGGATGATGGGGACGCGTTGGATCTGGGTGGGGGTCGCGTTGGCGATGGCCTGTGATGGTGGAACCAGTGGAACCGGCACCTCGGCCGGCACGCTGGGCGGACTGACGACGGTGGGGGTCGGGACCGACACCGACGCGAGCACCGGGCCCACCGCGGGGACTTCGGGAGTCTCTCCATCCGGGGGCACCGCGCCCACGGGCGTTGCAGACACCGGCACCGATGCTTGCGCTTGTGAACCGGGCGAAGTCATCGGCTGCCTGGGTACCGCACTCAAGGTGTGCACGGAGGACTGCGTGCGCAGCCGGGAGGAGGCGTGCATCGTGCCCGAAGACTGCGTGGCCGGGACCTGTCAACTGGTGGGCTGCGCGCCTGGCAGCGTCCAGTGTGCCCCCGATGGATCCGGCGTGCAGACCTGCGACGGCTTTGCGGAATGGGGACCCGGGGTCGCGTGCCCGGCTGCGGAAGAGTGTTTCGGCGGAGCCTGCGTTTCGCTGTGTGAGCTCGCTGCCGCGACTCCGTCCTCGCAGGGTTGTTCGTTCCGCGCGAACAACATGCAGACCTACAGCCAGTTCACGGCTCCGTCCGCGCTGGTCGTGGGCAACACGTCCGAAACGCTGACGGCCCAGCTTCAGATGTACCTGGTGCAGGGAGGCGCCGAGGTGCCTCAGGGAGCCGCGGTGGCCTTGGCGCCCAACTCCACCCATACGTTCACGCTCACCCAACCCAAGATGGGGCTGGGGAGCGTCCTGCGTTCCGGCGGGTCGTACCGCCTTGAGAGCGACGTCCCGGTGATCGCGTACCAGCACTCGCCGGTGGGTGCTCAGGCGGACAACGACGCCTCGATGATCCTGCCGGACAACGCCGCCGGCGACGAGTTCCTGATCTCCAGCTACACGCCGAACATCCCCGGCGATCCGTCATACTTCAACGTCATCGCGCTCGACGATGCGACGGTTGTTCAGTGGACGCCTCCGGTCGCAACGCCGGCGGGCACCGGAGTTCCGGCGGTCGCGGCCGGGGCCACAGGAATGGTGACGATGAACGCTGGTGACACCCTGCAGGTTGCGGTCTACGCCGACCTCACGGGAACCCGGGTGGTCTCCGACAAGCCGACCTGGGTTGTGGGGGCCATGAGCTGTGTGCAAGTCCCGACCGGCGTGACCGCGTGTGACCACTTGGAGGAGCAGCAGATCCCGCTGGAGTATTGGGGAGAGGAATACGTCGCAGCGCACGCCCCGCAGCGCGGCAGCGAGGACTTCCACTGGCGCGTTTTTGCGGGTGATGACGGGGTGCTGATCACCACCGATCCGGTGTTGCCCGGATTCCCCACGACACTCAACGACGGTGAGTGGTTCGAGTTCATCACCACGGACAGCTTCGTCATGAGCGCGGACGGTCCGTTCATGCCGGTCCAATACATCGAGAGTCAAAGCGGAGGAGCAGGGACCGGTGACCCCGCGATGGTTCAGATGGTTCCCGTTGAGCAGTTCCTCGATCGCTACGCCTTCGTGACGGGGACCGGTTACGACGTGCACTACGTTCAGATCACCCGAGACCTGGGCGGAGCGGACGTGGTGGTCGATGGGGTGGTGGTCGATGGGTACTATGCGGCGGGCAACTACGAGGTCGCCGACTGGCCCATCGCTGAGGGCTCTCACCTGGCAACGAGCGATGACTCCTTCGGCATCATGTCCGTCGGATACACCGGCTTCACCTCGTACGCGTACCCCGGCGGGCTCGAACTCGAAGTGATTAATCCTGGGTAGGGGCCTTTCGGAAAGGCCCCCCGCTGCGGCGGCATAGCCGCCTTCGCTCCCCCCAAACGGGGCCCT
>CAYGTG010000131.1:6385-12451 GCA_964352485.1 uncultured Nannocystaceae bacterium
GTCGGGCCTCCTCAGGGCGCCTTCGCTCCCCCCAAACGGGGCCCTGTCGGGCCTCCTCAGGGCGCCTTCGCTCCCCCCAAACGGGGCCCTGTCGGGCCTCTTCAGGGCGCCTGTGCAGGCCTTTCGAAAAGGCCCCCCGCTGCGGCGGCGTCGCTATATGGGGTGCTGTCGGAGGGCGAACCTATGGGCTAAGGGGCGCCGTGAGGCGCCCGTTTCGGGTGAAACGCAGGGCGACTTGTCGGCCGCAGTGAGGGGCCTTTTCGAAATTTTCGAAAGGCCCCTCTCCAAAGTCGCTAGCGGCCGGACCAGGTTCGCTTGCGGCCGGTGTCGATGTGGACGAAGCCGCTGCTGCGGTAGACACCGACGCCACCTTTGTGGGTGCGCAGCAGCCAGGGGTACAGCTCGCGGACGGGAACCCCGGCGAGGCTGAAGTCGATGGCGTGCCCGAGCGTGTGCTGGCTCTTCTTGGCGACTTCGCGGCCCTTCTTGCGCAGCAGCTTGTTGTATTTTGGATGCCGAAATCCGCTGACGATGCGGACGTGCCGAGACTCGAAGGTGTGGGCCGCGGCGAGGATGCGCTCGACCAGCTCGGCGGGAATCGCCTCGGGACTCTCTTCGGTGAACCAGCAGCGCAGGAAACGATCGCGCGCATCGGCACTGAGGCCGGGCCCCTCCAGCGGCATCACCTCATGGGTGTGCAGGTTGCGGGCGTAGACGATCTTGGCGGTCTCGGTCCTCGCGGGTCGCTCGGTCGCGAACTGCGCCTTCGCGGCGAGGAACTGGGCCTTCTTCGACACGACCGCCGCCGGATGAGCGAGCGTCGCCAGCAGGCCAAGCGTCAGAACGAACACTCCCCGATCGTAACACTCGTCACGTGGTCTCGGTCTTGGGAGCGCCGAAGCGCTCGATCTCGACGTAGCGCTCGCCCTCGCGGCGAAAGAGGATGGCGCCACCGATGCCGTCTTCTTGGGCGTCGACGACCAAGTAGTCTACGGGTAGTCCCGCGGACAACGCGGCCGACGTGTCTTCTCCGGAGAAGTACGCGCCCACCCGCGGATGCGAGTGATAGATGATCGTGGCTGGGTCCTCAGAGTCGAAGCTGCGGGTGAGGTCGAGAAGCTCGCGGCCACCGATGTTGTACCCGTTCTCCCCCGTGCGCGGATGGTCTTCGGGGTTGAACGCGTGCAGCTGGTCCTGACGATTCTTGCACTGGACCACCCGCGCCTGGGCACCGCGGCCGTGAACGTAGCCGCAGCACTCCTTGGGGAACTCGGCCCTCGCCTGGGCGTAGATGGACTGCAGATGTGCTTCGAGCAGTGAAGGGGCGTCGTTACCAGACATAGTGTTTTTCCCACTTGAGCGGACCGAAGTAGCGGTCTCCGCGGTCGCAAAGGACGGTGACGACGACACCTTCCTCGCCTCGGGCGGCCAGTTCCTTGCCGACGCGCAGCGCCGCAGCAACGTTGGCGCCCGCGGAGTGCCCGACGAAGAGGGCTTCTTGCTGCGCGAGCCTGTCGGACATGTCCCAACCCTCGTCCGTGGACATCCACAGGGTGTCGTCGAGTACGCTTTCCTCGTAGATCTCGGGCACGAGCGAGCTCGGCAGGTGCTTGAGCCCCTCGAGCCCATGCCACGCGTCGTCGGGCTGCATGCCGATGCAGCGGATGTTCGGGTTGAGCTCGTGGAGCCGCCGAGAGGTGCCGATGATCGTCCCGCTGGTTCCGATGCCCGTCACGAAGTGGGTGACCCGGCCGCGGGTCTGCTCCCAGATCTCGGGGGCGGTGCCGTCGTAGTGCGCCAGCCAGTTGGAGTCGTTGGCGTACTGATTCGGGTAGTAGTAGCGTTCGGGGTGCTCGGCAGCGAGTTTTCGTGCCTGCACGATCGCGCCGTCACTGCCGAGCATGGGGTCCGAGAAGATGAGTTCGGTCCCAAATCCCTTGGTGATCTGTTTGCGCGGCAGGCTGACGTTCTCGGGCATCACCAAGGTGATCGGAATGTCGAGCGCTGCACCCACGAGCGAGTAGGCGATGCCGGTGTTGCCGCTGGTGCTGTCGAGCAAGCGACGCCCATCTCCCAGGTCGCCACGCTGCAGCGCATCTTTGATGATGCGACTGGCCGCGCGGTCCTTGACCGAGCCGCCGGGGTTGGAAAACTCGGCTTTGGCCCAGATCTCGACGCCTGGACAATCCGCATCGATCCGCCCCAGCCGAAGCAAGGGCGTGTTGCCCACCAGGTCCAGGATGGAGTCCACGGCGCCGGGCGGACGCCGGACTGCGCCCAACTGAACACCGGCGGGCGTAGGTGGGGCGATCGATGCGGCGCCCATGATGCGTTACCAGCCCCCGGCGATCGCCGGGATGATGCTGACCTCGTCCCCGTCTTGGACCGCGGTCTCGAGGTTGTCCATGAATCGGATGTCCTCGTCGGCGACGAAGACATTGACGAACCGGCGTACCGCGCCGTTGTCGTCGACGATGCGCTCGCCGATGCCCGGGAAGGACTTCTCGAGGTTGCCGAGCAGGTCGCGCACGTTGCCACCTTCGACGGAAACCTCTTCTTGGCCTTGGGTGTATTTGCGGAGGGCGGGAGGGATGTGAACCGTTGCCATGTTCTTTGCTGCCTCAGGTCGGGGTTGTGGAGGTTCAGGCGGAAGCCTGCAGAGGAGGGAAACGTGTCGGGCTGGCCGCGGCGCAGGCTGGGCATGCGGGACGCGAGGTTGGCCGCAGTGATTGAGTGAAACCCCGGCCGAGGTCGAACGCCGTCAACCTCCCGGTTGTTTCGGGCGCCGGGGTTCCGGTTGCGAGGGCGACCGCGAGGTTGGCCATCAGGAACCCAGCGAGACCGACGGCAACGCCCAGGACGCCGGCGGTCGCGCAGGTGGGCAGGTCGTCGGTCGGGGGCGGTGATTCGTAGATGCAGCGGTAACAGGCGTGCCCATCGCGGACCGCGATGCACTGCCCGCGCAGCCCGAGCGCGGCTCCGATGATGACCGGTGTTCCGTGCCGCAGCCCGGCATCGTTGAGCGCAAACTTCAGCGGTGGAGCGTCCGTGCATTCCAACACAATGGACTCCGCAGGCAGCTCCGCGACGAACGCTTCGGCGTGCTCCGGCGCGACCGAGCGAACTTGCGAGAATACCTTCAGCGATGGAACCCTGCGCCGAAGATTCCACGCAGCGGCATCCGCCTTTGGGCGACCGATGTCGGCCACCGCGTAGAGGACTTGGCGCTGCAGATTGGACGCCTCCACCCGATCGGGGTCGATGATCGTCAAGCGTTGGGCACCGGCGGCACTGAGCCCCAGCAGGGCCGGGCATCCGAGCCCCCCCGCGCCCACGACCACGAAGTGGGCCTGCGCGAGCTGGTCTTGATCGGGCATGGTGGAGAACTGCGCACATCGGTCCGGGCTAGGGGAGCCTGGGATCCGAAAGGCCGTCTTCTGTGAAGTAGGAATCGAGGCTGAAGTAGCGCTCGCCGGTGTCGCACAGCACGGTCACGACGTGCTTGCCCGGGCCGAGTTCCTCGGCGATCTTGCGTGCCACGACGGCGGCGGCGCCAGCGGAGATCCCCACGAGCAGCCCCTCGTCGGTGGCGAGGCGCTGTTTCATCCGGTACGCGTCTTCGTCCTGCACCTGCACGATCTGGTCGACGACGTCGAGATTGAGCACCGGCGGTATGAAGCCGGCGCCAATGCCTTGAATCTTGTGCGGGCCGGGCTCGCCGCCGCTGAGAACCGGGGAACGAGACGGCTCGACGCCGACGATCCGAACCTCGGGGTAGACGGCCTTGAGCGCCTCGCCGACGCCGCTGATGGTGCCGCCAGTGCCGATGGCAGACACGAACGCGTCGATGCCGGTCTCGCGCATCTGCTCGAGCAGCTCCGGTCCGGTGCTGTCGAGGTGCTTTTGCGGGTTCGCGGGGTTCTCGAACTGCATCAGCATGACGTGGTCCGGCTGCTTGCAGAGTTCGCGAGCCCGCTCGACCGCACCTTCCATGGTTCGGTCGTCTGGGGTCAGGACGATCGTCGCCCCGTAGGCCTTGAGGAGGCTGCGGCGCTCGAGGCTCATGCTCTCAGGCATGGTGAGGAGCAGCTTGTAGCCTTTGACCGCAGCAACGAGGGCGAGGCCGATTCCGGTGTTGCCAGAGGTCGGCTCGACGATCGTGGTTTTGCCCGGGGTGATGCGCCCCTGGGCTTCTGCGGCTTCGATCATGGCCAGCGCGACCCGGTCTTTGACCGAGCCGCCGGGGTTGAAGTACTCGCACTTGCCCCACACCGTCGCGTGGGTCTCAGCGTCGCCGCACACTCTGTGAATCCTGCAGATGGGCGTGTTCCCGATCGTCGACAAGATGTTGCCGTGCGTCTCGGGCCGCCGACCGGGGCGGTCCGCAGCGATCATGCGGTGCGGTTTCGATGCAGTGTTCTTGGACATCGGCGGGTCCCTCCAGATCAGATTAGATCACGTAGTTGGCCGCGCTGCGTCGATGCCGATCCTTGGCTTCGCCGAGCAGGTCCGAGAGGCGCAGCGCGCCGACGGCCGCGGCGAGTCGCTCGTCGACCGAGCGTTCGACCAGCGCCGTGATCTCGTCCTGCGGTCGTCCGGTGGGCGAGGAGGCGGTCGGACTCGCGAGCGCGCCCAGGACATCGGAGAGTGCGATCTCCTCAGCTGCCCGGGCCAGTCGATAACCCCCCCTCGGACCGCGTTTTCCGATCACCAAGCCGGCTTTTCGCAGCTCACCGATGATTTCTTCGAGATACCGCGAGGGAATCGTCTGTTGTTCTGCAATGACCTGCGCGGACGCATAGCCACGGTTTGCAACGTGAACGAGCGCGCGGAGACCGTATCGTGCCTTGGTGGTGAGTTTCATTTGTCCGGCAAACCTTGCGGAAAACCGTAGAATAGCCTGCCACAAGTCGGGGGCCAGCGCCAGCGAACCGGGCACGCGATGTCAGCGCGAGATGTGCGAAGGCGCCCGTGGCCTGTCCTTGACACGCAGGGGGCCGCGAAGGAAGGGTCCTCCCCACGCATGGACGTCTCGGACCTGAAGAAGAACGCGAAGCTGGAGATCGACGGCACACCGTGGGTGGTCACGGACTTCCAGTTCGTCAAGCCTGGCAAAGGGCAGGGCCTCTACAAGTGCAAGATCAAGAACATGTTAACCGGCGCGGTCATCGACCGGACGTACCGGTCGGGTGAGAAGCTGACGGAAGCCAACGTCGAGTCGAAGAAGATGCAGTACCTCTTCAGCTCGCCCGAAGCCTTCACGTTCATGGACATGGAGACCTACGAGCAGATCGAGCTCGCGCTCGACGTGGTGGGCGACGACAAGTACTTCCTGCTCGACAACATCCAGTGCGACGTCCTGCTCTACAACGAGCGTCCCGTCGGCGTCAGTCTGCCGAGCCACATCATCATGGAGATCACCGAGTGTGAGCCCGGCGTCAAAGGGGACACCGCGACCAACGTGACCAAGACTGCGCAGGTCGAGACCGGCAAAGAAATCCAGGTCCCGCTCTTCATCAAGTTGGGCGAGCGGATCAAGATCGACACGCGCACCGGCGAGTACGTCGAGCGCGTCAACAAGTAGTGTCACCCCGTTCTCTTTCGGACCGCGTGCAGGCCTGGGACCGGGCTCTGCAGGCGGTTCGCGGGTATTTCAGGGGGCAGGGCTTGTGCGAGGTGCTGACCCCGGTTCGGCTGCTCGAGGTGGCGATCGAGCCGTACATCGAGCCGGTCCGAGCTGCGGGCGGGCTGCTGGCTACATCGCCCGAGCTGCCGATGAAGCAGCTGCTGTGCGCGGGGGCTCCGGACGTCTTTCAGGTGGCGCCGGTCCACCGCGCGGCGGAGCGCGGGCGGGTGCACAGTGCGGCCTTCCACTTGGTCGAGTGGTACCGGCGCGACGCGGACGAGCGCGCCGTCCGTGCCGACGTCGAGCGGCTGGTCGACGCTGTGTTCGCGGCGAGTGGACGCGCGCCGGTCGGGCCGTGGCGCGAGGTTGGGTTCCTGCCGCTGTTGGAACAAACCGCTTCGGTGCGACTGCGCGGCGACGAGGATGCCGCGGAGCTGGCG
>CAYGTG010000132.1:0-12311 GCA_964352485.1 uncultured Nannocystaceae bacterium
CGGCTCAGTTCTACGTGCCCCCGCTCCGTGCTCCGGGCGACGCCCATTGCGTCGTGAGCTTTCGTGACAGTGTTCATGGGACCGACGACGTTCACCAGTCGGTGGCCGAAGTTGGGCTCGCCATCAAGTCCGTTCGAGTCTCCCTCGAAGATGAGGAAGGCAACACCCGATGGCGCACCGTCAGCAAAGGGCTCATCGAGCTCGACCTCCTGAAGCTCGCGGATGGTTCGCTCGAAGAACTTGCCAACGGCCCGTTCTCGGAGGGTCGGTACACCGGTCTTGCCATCGTCTTGGCAGACGCATGGGTCGTCGACATTAGCGGGCGGGAGAGCCGACTTGAGCTCCCTGGACGGGTGCTGTACATCGAAGAGGACTTCGAACTCAGGGAGGATGAGTCCACAGCGTTTGTCGTCGACTTCGGTGGGTTGCGTGGTCTCGACAAAGAGCTCGATCAATGGTCCTCGGACCCGAACGTCACGTACGCCGTGACCTTCGACTAGCGCTCACACTCGCAGACATCAAAAAGGCGGCTCCCGAGCGGGGCCGCCTTTTTCGTGTTGTGGGCGCAGCAGGATTCGAACCTGCGACTTCCACCGTGTGAAGGTGGCGCTCTAACCAGCTGAGCTATGCGCCCTCAGCAGGGGCCGGGGTATAGCCTGCTCTGAGGCGGGTTGCAACGGCACATTGCAATCGGCGAACCTCTCGACCGCAAACGAGGCGACATGAAACGAGAAATCATTCAGACCCCCAATGCTCCTGCCGCCATCGGTCCCTACAGCCAAGCTGTGGCCGTCTCCGGGGGTCGGACGCTCTACTGTTCGGGGCAGATCCCGCTCGACGCGGGCTCGGGCGAGCTCGTGGGCGGAGACGATGTCGAGGCCCAAACCCGCGTGGTCTTGGACAACCTCGGCGCCGTGCTCGAGGCGGGGGGCATGAGCTTCGCGCACGTGGTCAAGGCCGGAATCTTCCTCGCGGACATGGCCGACTTTGCAGCCGTCAACGCGCTGTATGCGGAGCGATTCGGCGCGGCACCTCCCGCCCGCGCGACCGTTCAAGTCGCGGGGCTGCCCAAGGGCGTGAAGATCGAGATCGACGCGATCGCCGTCGGCGAGTAAGGCATGCTTGGGTGGTGAGCGAGCGAGCCTCGTGGCGCCGCGGGTTCATCGCGATCGTCGTGCTGATCCTGCTCGGCGGGTTGGGGACGCACGCGTGGCGCTCAGTCGGATCGCCGCCCGCCCAAGAACTCCCCGGGACGCTTCCGGAGTCCAGGGGCTCGATCAGCGCCGAGCCTCCGCGCGGTGAGGTGCAGGGCAGGGTGTTGCTGGAGGGCACGCTGGCCGACGATGCGCCGCAGCAAGAGCCGCAGCTGACCCCGGCGACCGAGTGCAGGGTTCGGGTGTGGCAGGAGGGCGCCGAGGTCGCGGAGCTGACCCGCTGCGGCGCAGGTGGGCGCTTTGTGGCGGTGCTGGCGGAAGGCACGTCAGGCCGGGTCAGTGTGGACATTGAGGCCCCAGATCGCCTGCGGGCGGTGGTCACCGTCGACCTGCCGCAGAGCGGACCGGGCGTGCTTCCGGACGTTGCGCTGGGCGTTGCACAAACCGTCCGCGGTTCCGTCGTGAACCTGCGCGGCGATCCCATGCCCGGCGTGGTGGTGGAGGCGCGGCCGATCCCGGACCTCGCGGAACCCGAGCCCTGGCGACGCGTGACCACCGAGGATGGCACCTTCGTGTTGGACACCATGCCCCCGGGGCCGGTGTCGCTTCGGGCTGCACCCGCGGGGCATGCACCCACCGTGGTCGAAGCCATCGCCCCGCAGGACGGGGTGCTGCTGCGGTTGGGCGGACTGTACGACGTAAAAGGCCGGGTCCTCGCCGCGGGGACGGATGCCGATGTGGGGGCGGCGATCGTGCGCCTCGAGGGCAGCGGCGTCTGGCCGGCTCGGGTTGTCGAGGTGGAGCCGGACGGGTCGTTCGTCGTGCCGGACGTTCCCGACGGCGTGTATGCGGTCGAGGCCATCGTCGCCGACGAGGAGGGACAGCCCGCCTTCGCGTCGTTGCCCCTGGAGGGCGTCGAGCCAGACCTGGAGGTCACGCTCGCCCTGCTTCCGGCACGATGGGTGCCGGTTGCGGTCGAGGACCCCGACGGCGCCGCGGTTGTGGGCGCACGCGTGACCCTGATGAACGCGCAGGTCGGCATGCTCGCGCGCACCGCATCGACCGGGGACGATGGGCGTGCCTGGCTTGGCCCGGTTGTGCCCGGGCCCTACATCGCGCGGGCCGATGCCGACACCTGGTTGGCGTCGGCACCCGAGGCGGTACAGGTCGAGGATGACGTCGTCGAACCCGTGGTCCTGCGCTTGGAGCGACCCGGACGCCTGGTGGTGTCGGTGCTCGGTCCCGCGGGTGCTCCCGTATCGGGGGCTCAGGTTTCGCTGCGGACGGATGCGGTCTACTCGCTGGGGGAGGCGAAGACCCGCGCGGCAACGTTCGCCCGGACGGCCCTTGCCGCGGGAACGCTCGGCGTTGTGCCCGGGCCCGTACCCCCCGTGCCCCTGGGTGATGGGAGTGGCACCACGGCATGGCGCCGTTCGGCGAGCGCGGGCACGGTCGCGTTTGAAGAGTTGGTTCCTGGTTCGTACACCGTGACGGCGTCGCACCAGGGATTCGCGGCCAGCGCGGAACGCACGGTGACCGTCCCGGCGGGGGACCAGGTCGAGGTGACGTTGATGCTCCGCACGGGCCAACCTCTGACGGGGCGGGTTCGCGACAGCAACGAGCGGCCGATCGAGGGCGCACAGGTTCGCGTGGGGGACGTGTTGTTGGCTCGCACCGACGATCGTGGCGTCTACGATGCGGGACCGCACGCCGGGTTGGTCACGCTCGAAGTTCGCGCGGGCGGCTTCGCCACGCAGACCAAGACCGTGCGGGTTCGAGAGGAGCCCGTCGACCTCGAATGGGTGTTGCGGGATGCTGACGATGTCCTTTCAGGTCAGGTCGTCGGGGGGAACGAGAGGCCTCTCGAAGGGGTTCGCGTGACCGTCCATCCTCGGGGCGGAGTTTCCCAGACGGCTTGGACCGAACCCGACGGCGCGTTTCGTTTCGAAGGCTTGCCCAGTGGCCGCGTCGAAGTTCGTGCGGAACACGAGGACTACGTGCCGTGGGCTGGCCCCCTGCGCGTTCAGGGCGACACATCTTTGGACATCGCGCTTGTGGAAGGTTGGAGCACGACCGTCGTCGTTCGCTGGCGTGGGTCGCTGGAGCCGGTCGTCGGGGCCCGGGTCCGCGGAGGCGGGGCGGACGGCGTGACCGACGAACGGGGGGATGTCGTGCTCAGCGGGCTGGCCCGAGACTCGCTGGGTCTGCAGGTCTCGAGCGCCGGGGCCCCCAGCGTGCGCAAGGCGATCACGCGCGGGACCGCGGAGGGCCGCAGCGTGTTTGTCGAGCTGGTCCTCGGCGGTCGTCTGCAAGGGCGCGTCACCGACTTTCGCGGCGATCCGGTCAACGGTGCGCGGGTCGAGGTCCGTCGCCGCGGCGACGATGACGCCTTGGCGACCACGCGGTCGGGGCGTCGGGGGCACTATGCGTTCGAGGGCCTTGCGCAGGGAGACCTCGACGTTCAGGCGTGGCCGCCGACCGCACGAGAGGAGGATCTGGACAGCGAGGTCCTGCGCAGCGACATTCGGGCGGGTCACGTCACCGAGGACGTCGTGTTCAAGCTGCCGCGGCGGTAACCTGGGCCGTGCTGCGGCGTTTGACACGTCACCGGCGGGCCGCATACCGTCAGCCCGCCCCCCGGTCGACCTCCCAGGAAATCAACGATGCGTACCCTCCTCGTGACCACCGTCTTGACGCTTTGTGTCCCCGCCTGCACCTCTTCGGACACCAAGTCCGAGACGGCCTCTCCCAAGACGCCGGAGAAGAGCGACGCTGACGCCAACGCGGTCAAGGCCGCCGACCCGGTGGCCGGCCCCGCGGCGGACGGCGGTGAGAAAAAGGTCAAGGTGGTGGACGGCGCCGCGCCTGCGGGCGACGATCGCTACGAACTCAAGATCGAGACCCCTGAGGCTCAATCCGGGCAGGAGAGCAAGGTCACTGTCCGCGTGGTTCCCAAGAAGCCGTGGCACATGAACCTCGACTTCCCCACGTCCCTCAAGGTGGATGGCCCCGACGGTGTGGCGCTGGCCAACGCGGACCTGAAGAAGGGCGACGCCCAACTGGACGAGAACGCGTGCCAGTTTGACGTCGCGTTTACGCCGAGCGCCGCCGGGGAGCAGACGTTCACCGGAAAATTCAAGTTCGCGGTGTGCCAAGACGAGGCTTGTTCGCCGGTCACCGAGGACATCGAGTTCAAGGTCGCGGTCAAGTAGGGCACGGCCTACCCGGACCGGGTACACTCGGGCCAACGTGGTAGACACCGACGCTGCGCACCAGCGGCTTGATCACCTTGCCGGGGCGATCGCCGACGAGTTTGAAACCACCCGCCGACTGCTCAGTTTCGATGAGTGGTTCGAGCTGGTCTGCAGCGAGCCGACCGTGCACGCACGCAACGCGGCACAGTATGTTCGCGATGCGTTCCTGCACTTCGGACGTCGCGACGTCCGGACGCCGAGCGGCCAGATCTCGCGATGGAGGCTGTTCGACACCGAGTTCGATGGCTGGCATCGACTCGTCGGGCAGGAGGAGGCGCAGAACGAGCTGTACGAAGCGGTCGAGGGCTTCGTCCGACTGGGCCGCACGAACAAGATGCTCTTGCTGCACGGGCCCAACGGCAGCGCCAAGAGCACGCTGCTCGAAGCGCTCCAGCGGGCGCTCGAGGTGTACTCGCGGACCGACAAGGGCGCGATGTATCGCTTCAGCTGGGTGTTCCCCAACCGTCGCGAACTCTCCGGGGGCATCGGCTTTGGGGCCACCGAGGGGCTGCGGGACGCCCTGGGCGAGGAGACGTTCGCCAAGCTGGGGAGCGATGAAATCGATTCGCGCATGGCGGATGAGCAGAAGGACCACCCCCTTTGCCTCATCCCGTTGCCGCATCGTCGCAAGGCGTTGGAGGACATCTGCACCGCGCATCCCGACTTCGTGATCAGCGACGCGATCCTCTACGGTGAGCTCTCCCACCGAAACCGCAAGATCTTCGACGCGCTGCTGACCGGCTACAAAGGAGACCTGCGCAAGGTCCTGCAGCACGTGCAGGTCGAGCGCTTCTTCGCGAGCCGTCAGTACCGCGCGGCCTTGGTGACGGTCGAGCCCAAGCAGACCGTCGACGCGCGCAGCTTTCCGGTCACCGGAGATTCGGCCTTTGGCACCTTGCCACCGGCGGTGGGGGGCCAGGCGCTGTATGCCGTGCAGGGTGACCTCGTGGATGCCAACCGAGGGGTCCTGAACTTCTCCGACTTGCTCAAGCGTCCGTACGAGCACTACAAGTACCTGCTCACCGCCACGGAATCGGGGTCGGTCGCGTTGGACCATCTCGTGCTGAACCTCGACCTGATGTTCACGGGCAGCGCCAACGATCTCGACCTGCTCGAGTTCCGGGCGCTCCGCTCGGGCGAGTATCAGAGCTTCCGTGCTCGTCTCGAGCTCATCCGCGTCCCGTTCCTGCTCGACTTCCGGGTCGAGCGAAAGATCTATCAGGAGCAGGTGGGGGACATTTTGCGTGGGGTTCACGTCGCTCCCCACGTCACGCGCTTGCTCGCGCTGTGGGGTGTGATGACCCGACTGCGCGCCCCAGAACCCTCCAAGTACACGCCGAAGATCAAGGATGCGCTGGGGCGACTGACGCCGATCCAAAAAGCTGATCTGTACGCGTATGGTCGCGTGCCCCGGGGCCTGAGCGCCGAGGAGGCTCGCGAGATGTTGGCCGCGGTGCCGGCGATGTACGAGGAGCGGTTCCCGCACGCCGTCGTTCGGTCCGAGGGCAGCGATCACATTCTCGGCGACTACGAGGGCGGCTTTGGTGCCAGCGTCCGCGACCTCAAGGCGGTCCTGCTCGCGGCCGCCTCGGAGCCCGGCGTCACGCACATCACCGTTCCCAAGCTTTTCGAGGAGATTCGCAGCTACCTCTCGGACTCGGTCAACTACCGCTGGATGCTGCTGGAGCCACAGGGCAACTTCCACAAGCTCGACGGCGACGAGTCGTCGATCACCGGGGCGTGCTGGGATCGCTGGCTCGACCTCTCAGACTGGGAGGTTCGCGAGGCGCTCGGCCTGGTCGACGAGGACCGCTACATGGAGCTGTTCCGCAAGTACGTGGTGCATGTGTCCCACGCGCTCAAGAAAGAACGTCTGTTCGACGAGGTCACAGGCGAGCTCGCCGAACCCGATGAGCGGTTCATGACGCAGCTGGAGAAGACCATGGCCCCGGACGCCAAGGAGAGCTTCCGGCCCGACGTACTGTCGAGAATCGGCGCCTGGGCGCTTTCCCACCCTGACGAGGACCCTGCCTACGACGAGATCTTCCCCGACTACTTCTCGCAGATGCGCGACGACTACTACAAGAAGCAGAAGGAAGTTGTCGGGAAGAGCCTCACGCGGATCCTCGAGCTGCTGGCCGTGGATGGTGAGCGGCTCAATACCGAGGAGGTCAGCCTGAGTAAGACCGAGGAGCAAAATGCCGCGCACGCGCTCGAGGTCCTTTTGGGGGAGCACGACGGGGATACGCGCCGCGAACGCCACACCCGGGAGACGCTGCGCGAGACGCTGGTCTACCTGGCCAAGAATCGCTACTAGCCTGAAAGGGGAACCTCTTGGTTCCCCTCGCTTCGGCAGCCAAGCTGCCTCCGCTCACCCTTCCAAGGTCGGCACTGAGACCACGCCCCAATTGCGAACGCCGGAGGTGCATCAGGCACTCCGGCGTTCTACGTCGCGGCGAGGGGATATCTAGATACCGCGAGCCATTCTGTACTGCGCGGTCAGGTCGGGGTCGTTCGCGATCTCGTACATGAGCTCGTCGAGCTTGTCCCGATCGAGGTTCGCGGCCGCGAGCAGCTCGTCGGCGCTGTCCGGTTCCTCTGAGATCTTCGTTGCCACCTGCGCCGCCTTGGCGACGCGAGGGTCATAGCCTTCGAGGGCTTCGTCGGGTGCCGCATCCTCTGCGGGGTCAGCATCCGCGGCCGGATCCGCATCGTCGTCGGCTGGGTCTGGGTCCGGCTCGGCGTCGCCCGCCGGGTCTGGGTCGGGCTTGGCGTCGCCCCCCGGGTCTGCATCCGTCTTGGCATCGGCGGACTTGTCATCCGTCTTGGCATCGGCGGACTTGTCGTCCTTCTTGGCGGTCTTGGCCGGTTCTTCCTTCGCGTCATCGCAGCCGGCGACGCCGAGGGAGAGTCCGAGCGCAAACATGGAGGTGAGCAAGCGTTGCATGGTCATGGCGTCCTTCACTTCTTGCCCTTAGGGCCTTTGCCTTTGGGTCCTTTGCCCTTGGGTCCCTTGGGTCCTTTGCCCTTGGGTCCTTTGCCCTTGGGTCCCTTGGGTCCTTTGCCCTTGGCCTCTTTACGGTCGGCCTTGGCTTCCTTGCGGTCCTCCTTGCGGTCGGCCTTGGCCTCCTTGCGGTCCTCCTTGGCCTCCTTGCGGTCCTCCTTGGCCTCTTTGCGGTCCTCCTTAGCCTCTTTGTGGGCCTCTTTGGCCTCGTCCTTGGCCTCTTCTCGATCTTCTTTGGCGTCGCCTTTGGCCTCTGCGGCGTCCTCGAGCGCAGCTTTCGCGGCGTCGAGCGCAGCCTGAGCCGCGGCCTTCTCGTCGTCGGTCTTGGCTTTGGCCATCGCGGCTTTCGCTTTGGCGAGTTGGCCCTTGGCCTTGGCCACGTCGCCTGCGGCATCGGCGAAGTCCTTGTTCGCGTCCACGAGGCCTTTGCGCGCTTCGATCAGCTCCTCGCGGGACTCGCGAAGGTCGTCATCGAACTTCTTGTGGCGTGCCTCATACTTGTATTTGGCCTTCTTGCCCTTGGCCCGAAGGGCGGAGCGCTTGGCGTGGAGCCGCGCACGGTGGGCCTTGTGCTTGGCTTTGTGCGCTGCGATCTTGGCCTTGAGGACCTCGCGTTCGGCGTCGTCGAGCTTCTTGGCCTTCTTGCGTTTGCCGGCCATCTCGGCGATCTCTGCCGGTGTCTTTCCGGCGGCAATTTGGCGACGGACCCAGGCGTTGAAGTTCGCTCGCTTGCCGCGTTTGGTCGTGCTCGCCTCGGCCTCTGCGGCGAAGACCTCTCCGGCTTCGCCGGCGCTGAGGCCAGCCTCGGAGGCCGCATCGAGGGCATCGTGGACTTCCTCTTCGGTCACGCCGGCCTCGCGGGCATCGTGGGCCGCCAGGGGCAGGTCTAGTGCACCGAGGATGTCATCCTCGAGGGCTTCCTCGTCGCTGGGCTCGTCCGGCTCAGGCGCAGCGGCGGCCTCCGGAGCCACAGCGGCCATCGCGGGCCCTGTGAACGATAGCGCCGCGAGGAGGAGTCCTCCCACGGGCCACGGGAGTTTGGATCGAAGCATGCGCGAAGCATTCCATGTCCCAGGCGCCGGCAACAAGCACGTTCACGGTCCGTTTGCGGCAGCCTCCTCGGTGGGGCGCAATGGACGTCCGCTGGCGTACCGCGACAGCATCAGAGCGACCTCGTTTTGCACTTCACGGGCAGACGACGTGCCGCCACTGGGTAGATCGTTGAACAGCAGGCTGAACACGATGGGTTTGCGCCCACGTGCGCCTACATAGCCAGAGAGCGCCGAGATCCCATCGAGGGTGCCTGTCTTCACGCGAACCCACCGGGTGGCGTCGGAGTCCTGCAGGCGAGAGCGAGTCGTGCCGTCAACGCCCATGACCGCGAGCGAGGCCAGGAAGTCGGCCTGGTACCGAAAGTCTCCCACCATCGCGGTGAGCAACGCGGTCACTTGAGCTGGGCTGACGCGGTTGGTGTCGTACAGCCCCGACCCGTTGGTGAGCCGCGCGCCCTCGAGATCGACGCCCAAAGAGGTCAGCGCCTCGCGTTCCCGCGCCGACGCGGCCGCGAAGGTTGCCGGAGTGTCTTCTGGGGACAGGGTCTTGAGGATCTGCTCCGCCATGAAGTTGTTGGAGAACTTGTTGACCGAGCGGACCAGAGCGCTCAGTGGGTCCGAAAAGTGGGTCGCGAGCGAACGTGCCTTGTTGGGCGCGGCACCCACCTTGATCTTCTTTCGCCCCACCTTGATCCCCTGCCTCTTGAGGACGTACAGCAGCACCTCGCCCGCGTGCCGACTTGGATCGGCAATGGGGTAGCGGTAGCGGCCCGACGACGCGTCTTCGCCGATCGTGCCGCGGATCTCGATCTTCATGCCAGAGCCCACGCTTTCCACGTCGGCGAAGAGTTTGCGTCCGCGACCAGAGATGGTGGTGGCGGTGTTGGTCAGCGCAATGCCGCCGACCGGCGGGTCCACGCCGACGAGGGCCGCCTCGCCCGCTTTGGAGCCCGGGGACGCGCGGACCAGGAACGTGTTGAAGTTGACCGCGGTCGCGCTGCTGGGAGCACGATAGGAGGCGAGCTCGTCCTTTTGGTCAAAGCCAGGCGGGAGCTCGTCGCGGTCGAAGCGGGTGCTGTCCACCACGACGCCGCCGGTGATCCGTCGGATGCCCCGCGCGTAGAGTTCCGATGCGAGCGCCGTGAGGTCCTCGGTCACGAGTTTGGGGTCGCCGCTGCCCACGAGATAGATGTCTCCTTTGACCACCGAGCCGGACAGCGCGCCATCGCCTCGCAGGATGCGGGTCGCGTAGCGATGCTCGGGGCCGAGGACAACGAGGGCCGCAGCGGTGGTCAGCAACTTGACGTTGCTGGCCGGATTGAGGGGCTGCTTGGGGCCGCGTTCGTACAAAACCTTGCCGGTCTCGAGATCCACGACGTGCAGGCCGATGGTCGCGTCGGCCAAGATCGGGGCCTCGAGCAGCAGATCGATCTGTCCCTCGAGCGTGGGGCTGCTCGCCTCAGCAGTGGTGGCGACAGCCGGTTCGGCGGCCCGAGCGAACGGGGATGGGGGGACAAAGCTCGCCAGGACGGCGAGCAGAGGGACTGCGAGGCGGAGGACTCGGGCGCGCACGGTACACAGGGGGTGGGGCCTCATCGCAGCCACACCCACGTGCACCGTAGCCGAGGTCTCACGCGCTTGCATCCCGCAATGGTCCGCTTCATTTGGTCCGTTCACGTCGTGGCGGTAGCCTGTAGGGGGTTCTGATCATGGCTTTTTCGCGGCGCGCCTTTGTATTGTCTTCTCTTTTGACCCTTGCGGGCTGTCCTGACGGTGGGTCGGGCTCCGGCAACGCACCGCCTGGAAACAGCAGCGACGGTCAGCCCACGGCGACCGCAACGCTCTCGGGGACCGCGACGGGGACCGACACGGACACCGAGACCGGCGGACCGACGAGTACCGGGACCGGCACCGGGACCACCCTCGAGAGCACCACGACCGGGCCGCCGCCGACGATCAACTGCGGCGACCTGGCGTGCAGCGACAACGGGAGCTGCGAGATCGACGGTTCGGGGAACGCGTACTGCCTGTGCGACTCGGGGTACGTACTCGACGAGCCTGGGCTGACTTGCATCGTCGACGAGAGCTGCATCCAGGTCTCGTTTCTCGAGGACGGATGTCGACAGAAGGTGTCGGCGGAGCCGGCCGTCGCCTTGTTCTTTGCACTCGACTTCTGTGCGGGCACTGCGGTCACGCAGCAGAAGCGCGAGGAACTCGGCCTGTCGTTCGTGGTCAGCGAGAACGACGTCGACATCGCGACCAACGTCGAGTCCGACGCTACGATTCTGGATACGTCGGTCGAGAGCTATGTGACCCTGGTGGTCGATGTGTCGAACTCGCTGACCGAGAGCGAGGACCTACCGGCGTTGGTCACCGAGCTGCGGACGCTGGTCAGCTCACTGGAGGCGAAACCCGGCGATCCGGACGTCTACGTCTCGGTGTTTGTCTTCGGCTTCCGGGTCGCGGAGTACGTGCCGTTCACCCGCGACCTGCAGGCGGTCGACACCGCGCTCGAAGCCCTCGCGGACGACCCGGCCCCGGTCGTGGAACTCGCCAGCGGCGGGCAGAGCACCGCGCTGTTCAACGCCACCGCCGAGGGCATCCGCGCAACCACTCGAATCCGTGAGCTTCGGGACGCGGTGACCTGGGGCGGGGTCCTCACCACGGGAACCGTTGTCGTGGTGACCGACGGCCTCGATACGTCCAACGGAGACCTCGACACCACGCAGATCCAGGACACCACCAACCAGGTGATCTCGATCGGGGTCAGCTCGGACATCAACGACCAGCAGCTGCGCGCGATCGGTCGAGACGGGTCCTTCCTCGCGCCAGAGCCGGCGCAGTGGACCACGGCATTCGCGTCGATCGCCGAGCGCGTCGCCGAGTATCCCGACCGATCCTATCTGCTCGCGTACTGTTCCTCGGCCAGCGAGGGCGCCCCCGATGTCCGCGTTTCGGTAGCCGGTCCGGGACTGACAGAGGTCACGGCGGCCGAGTGCAGCTTCAACGCCGAACTCTTCAGCTCCCAAGGGTTCGCCTGCAACACCGAGTTCTTCACCGGCGAGTGCAATGCGCTCGAATGCGGTGGGTTGACCGGCTGCGGCTCGTGTGCGGACGCGGAGTGCTGCACCGGTTCGGTTTGTGCGGGGCCGGTGGCCGCATCACC
This sequence comes from uncultured Nannocystaceae bacterium, assembly GCA_964352485.1. Lineage (GTDB taxonomy): Bacteria > Myxococcota_A > Polyangia > Nannocystales > Nannocystaceae > CAJXVA01. The sequence goes on from CAYGTG010000132.1 coordinate 11,631, forward strand.
TCCGCTGTCCTGCGAGGATCAGATCCACACCTGTGAGGCGGAGAACCTCGCGTGCGATGGCGAGTTCTGCGTGCTCCCCTCGGGGGATGGACAAGCTTGCGATGCGTCGACGCCGTGTGAGGCGGGCACGGACTATTGCGGCTCCAACCCGGCGTTCGACCCCAAGGATCCCGAGGAGACCGATCCCGAGTTCGTTTGTTTCGATGCTCTGCCCGAGGGCACGCCGTGCGAGTTCCCGGCCCAGTGTCAGTCGCTGAACTGCTACTATCCCAACCCGGACAACCCGTTCGAGGGGCGCCGCTGCCTTCCCGAGGCGCAGCTTGGGGACCACTGCGGCGACGACGACAGCGTGTGCGAGTCGGGCGGCTTTTGCCAGGGGAGCACCTGCCAGCCCAAGCGACGCGAGCTTGCGAGCTGTAACAACGGGTCGCAGTGCCGACAGGGGGTCTGCGAGAGCTTCGACGTGGGCGGGAGCTTCTGTGCGGGCCCCGACCTCTGCTACTGGCCCTGGGACGAAAAAGTCCCCAACTGAGCCTGGCGGTCGAGTTCCCCGGGCCGCCTCACCCCCGGCCCAAGGCATCGATCTCTCGCGTCAGCAGTGCGTCGGCATGCTCGACATCGGCCCGCCGCTTGACCCCGCGGGCGAAGGCGAGCAGCGCGGTGATGACCAGCATAAGCAGG
>CAYGTG010000133.1:0-1331 GCA_964352485.1 uncultured Nannocystaceae bacterium
CGATCGCATCGACAGTCGCCCCAGCCCGCAAACGCCGTGGCCACTGGTGCAGCCTCCGCCGATCCGCGTCCCGATGCCGACCAGCAGACCCGCGACGATGAGAGCTCCCGTACCTGCCGTCGGCTGCGATCCGAACTGAGCCGGCATCAGCGAAACCATCACGAGTCCGCCCACGAGAAGGCCACCCATGAACGCGAAGCGCCACGGTCGTTCTTCAGCCGGGGCGGAGGCGAGGCCGCCGATGATCCCGCTGATCCCGGCGATACGGCCTTTGAGGATGAGCATCATCGCGGCGGAAAGGCCGATCAGCAGGCCGCCGAGACTCGAGGCGAGTGGTGTGAACTCAGTCATGTGCTTGCTTCTCTCGGGGGTGAACTTCGAATCCGTCACCGCGGACTTCGGCGACGAACACCGGCAGTCCGGGTGCGAGCCGGTTGAGGGTCTCGGTCAGCTGCTGCTGGGCGAGTGCGTGCTGGGCGTTGAGAAAGGCCGCTTCGTCGACCCCGGAGGCCATCAACGAGGGAACCGACTCCAGCAGAAACGCCGCGTTCTCCCGCCGGATAAACGCCGAGACCTGCGGGTGAACAACGAAGACCTCGGTCGCACCGACACGCGGGGAGACGAGCGGAATATTGGAGTACGCGTGAACCGGACCACCCATGTCGACTTCCACAATAGCCGACTCGGCGTGGCCGCCCTCGAGCACCACGAACTCGAGCCGGCCATCTGCGGACCAAAGCCGCCGGAAGTAGGCGGTGAGCACCTCTGCCAACAGCGCAGGGCGGACGCCGTACGCATCCGCATGCTGCAGGCTCAGCCGAAGATGACCGCACCCCACATGCTCGGGGTTGGCGACGGTCGCCAACAGGTCTTCGCGGCGGGCCGCAGGCGGCGCGCGGAGGACCTCGGCGGGATCGGCGTCCTCCTCGAGGACAACCCCGGCTGAGGCGAGCCACCCTCGCGCGGCGTCGACATCGGTGTGCAGGTAGAAGTGGCCAAACGCGTCGATGTAGCTCGCAAACACGCGCTCGACGTCTTTGGGCGAAAACTGGAACCCTCCAAGCGCCTCTGCGGCTGCGAGCGCCAAGACCAGCTCGCCAGCATCTCCACCGGGCGTGCCAACGATCGCATGTGCGTCCCGACCGTCAACACAGGCCTGTGTGCCGTGAAGAAGCAGGCTCGCCGCTTTGGCACGGCGCACCCGGTCGCGATCGGAGACATGCCCGCGGATGTCGTCGGCGGTGAGTTCACGAATCGCCGGACGCGGTGGCGCCGGCGCGGCAGCGCGAACGAACGGCCGAAGCGCAGCTTGTTGTCGCGCATGCGGACGC
>CAYGTG010000133.1:1341-12293 GCA_964352485.1 uncultured Nannocystaceae bacterium
CCCCCCGGTGAGCGAAGCTGCCAGCTCGAAGCCCATCTCGGTGAGTTCCTCGGCTGCGGCGCCCGAACGACGCCCGGAGCGACACACCAACACGATCGGAGCGTCGCGGTCCCAGCTGCTGGCGCGCCGCGCGATGTGTTCGAGCGGAACGTGCTCACTGCCAGGGATCACTCCACTGCCGTCCACTTCCGCCCGGGTCCGCACGTCCACGATGCGCAGGTTGCAGTCCCTTTGAGCCAGCGCATCGACGGAGACCTCCGGCGTGCCACCAGGGGACTTGGCCCCGAACGCGCCGTCGTCACACAACCCCCAACGCGGCTTCGCGGCCTCGTCCGCGACCGGATGCGACGGCGCCTCGCGACATCCCGACAGCACGACCGTCACGGCGAGGCCGATCCCTGGGCGACAACTCATGGCCGGGGAAACATGCACGAGGAACGCCGATCGACCGCGGACCAAGGAGACTATTGTTTTCAAACACTTAGAGGCGCGCTGGCGTCGAGGTTCCAAGGACCGTGTCACAGGTGTTTCAGCACGTGTCCCGCCACGGCATCGGACGAGGTCCCAGTTCGCCCGAGCTGGCCGGGGTAAATCGCCAGCAAACCGACCGGCGCGCATCCCTGGGACCCGGCATGGTGATCCGGTGGTCTCTCGCGCACTGGCATCCGCACTTCTGGCCGCGGCCCTGACGCTTCCATCGTGTGCCAGACGCGATGGCGCCGTCCCCCCCCAAGCGGCCCCCGGCGCGAACGAAGGCAGCGGCACCCGCCCGGGGTCGAGCCAGGACGCCGAACTCGATCGATTGCTGCGCGAGGGCTGGAACGCCGCGGGCATCGAGCCCGCAGCCTATGTGGACGATGCGACCTACTTGCGACGCATCTCCCTCGACCTGACGGGAAGAATCCCAACCGCCACGACCCTCGCCGCGTTCGAGGCCGACCCTCGCCCCGACAGGCGTGTCGCATGGGTCGACGCGTTGTTGAACTCGCAGCCTTTCGCCGAGCATTGGGCCGAGCTGTACACCGACCTGCTGCTCTCGGGCCGTACCCGGGAACGCAACAGCGTGACGGAGGATACGCGGGCGTGGCTCGAGGGCGCCTTCGCGGACAAGATGCGCTACGACGCGATTGCGACCGAGTTGCTCACCGCGCAGGGTCGGTTCGAGGGGCCGGGTCCCTACGGCTTCCTCATCAGCCACGGGGAGAGGAACAACGTCGAGGCGCTGGCTGGAAAGACCGCCAAGGTCTTCCTCGGCATCACGCTCGAGTGCGCGCAGTGCCACGACCACCCTTCGGATCCGCGCTACTCGCAGGAGGATTTCTACGCCCTCGCGGCCTACTTCGGCCGCTCGAAGTTTCGCTTTCAAAAATCCGGTGGAGCACGGGTCCCGTCCCTGTTCGACCGCAAGCGCGGAGAGATGCACTTGCCCACGGCTCAGGATGGACCCGGCGATCGCTCGGGGGCGAAGATCGACCCCGCCTTCCTCTCCAAGGACGCGAGCGAGCATCCGGATGGCCGACGCGCCGCACTCGCGCAAGACGTCGTCCGCTCGGACCTCTTCGCCAAGACGGTTGTCGCCCGCACCTGGCAGCAGTTGTTCGGTTTCGGCCTCGTCGAGCGTTGGGACGACCTCGGCGGCGAACACGACGAAAGCCACCCCCGCGCCCTCGAGCATCTCGCCGCCGGCTTCGTGCACAGCGACTACGACCTGCAGGCGTTGCTGCGCACCATCGTGCTCAGCGATGCATACCAGCGAAGCTCCACCGGCCCAGACCAAGACCCCGCGCAGACCCGCGCAGCCGAGGCCGTCTTCGCCCGGCACCCGGTGCGTTCGATGAATGCCGAGCAACTCTTCCGCAGCCTCATGATCGCGACCTCGGCCGACGGCGAAGGCGGGCCGCGCTTCCGCAAGAACTTCGAGAAGCGACGCGACCGCGCCCTCAAGGAGTACCGATTCGTGTTCGCAGACGATGAGATGGACAGCGCCGATTCCTTTTCCGGAAGCGTTCCGCAGGCCCTGCTGCTGCTCAACGGAGCGCTTGTCCGCTCCGGCACGTCCGACGTCAAGGGCACCGCTGTGTACGAGGTCCTGGGCCGCTACGAGACGCCCGAAGCGCGGATCGATGCCCTGTATCTGCGCGTCTACGGCCGCCGCCCGACCCAGGCCCAACAGGCCCGCATCCTCGCGACGCTCGAGGAACGTGAGCACGGCAGCTCGGCCTACGAAGACCTCATGCACGCCATGCTGCTCAGCAGCGAGTTCCTCACCATCCACTGAGCCGACCCAAGGAGACGACATGTCCCTCATCACGCGACGCAATGCCCTTCGACTGGGCCTGGGAGCCCTGAGCGCAGGGGTCACCACCGCTGCCTACGCCGCTGGACCTGCCGGCTCAACCCCGCCGAGGGCCAAGGCCTGCATCCTGCTGTACATGGTCGGAGGCGCCAGCCAGATCGACACCTGGGACCCCAAGCCCGGGCGTCCCACCGGGGGGGAGTTCAGCTCGATCCGGACCACCCTGCCCGGCGTCCATGTCAGTGAGCACCTCCCGGGCCTCGCCCGCCGAGCAGGCGAGCTGGCCATCATTCGCTCGCTGTCGTACCGCGAGGGGAACCACGCCCGGGCCCGCTACCTCATGCACACCGGCTTCGTGCCCGCCGGCGGTGCGCGCCACCCCGGGCTGGGCTCCTTTGTGCACGCCGCCCAGGCTCCCGGGGCGCCGCTTCCAGGGAACATTGCCGTGGGCGGGCCCGGACATCAGGCCGGCCTCCTGGGTCCTGCGCACGACCCCTTCGTGGTCAGCAACCCCACCCGCACCGTGCGAAACGTCGAGAGCAACATGTCCGCGGCGCGACTCGACGCCCGGCTGGACATGTGGTCGGCGCTGCAGGGAGACTTCGCCTCGGGCCGCTCCCCCGCCGCCGTACAAGGTCACGAAGCCGTCGTAGACCAAGCCATCCGCATGATGCGGGCCCAGGAGCTCGAAGCCTTCGACCTGAGCCAGGAACCCCGGAGCGTCAGCGAGCGATACGGGCCCGGAAAGTTCAGCCAGGGCTGCCTGATGGCCAGACGGCTGGTCGAGCGGGGTGTCCCCTTCGTCGAGGTTCAGATGGGAGGCTGGGACACCCATGAGAGCAACTTCGAGCGTGTTGCAGCCCTCAGCGCCGAGCTCGACACCGCCATGTCGGCCTTGCTCGACGACCTCAAGTCCAGCGGACTGCTGGACGAGACCCTGGTGCTGTGGATGGGGGACTTCGGCCGCACGCCACGGATCAACGCGCGCGGCGGACGTGATCACTACCCCCACGTCGCATCCGCCGTCCTCGCGGGAGGCGGCGTGACCGGCGGGCAAGTCATCGGAGCCACCGACGCGGACGGTGTCGCGGTCACGCAGCGTCCGGTCTCCGTGGCGGACCTGCACCGAACCGTGCACACCAAGCTGGGGCTCGACCCCGAAGACGTCCGGCTCTCGAGCGGAGGGCGCCCGATCTCGGCCGTCGATGGCGGCACGCTGATCGACGGACTCTGAACGAGGATTTCTCGAGGGCACCAGCTAGGGCACCACGTAGGGCGAGGGAGGTTCCGGCAAGAAGGGCAGGTCTTCAAGCTGCAGCGCGGCCCGACCGGCAAACGCCGAGAAGAGGATGAGCGTCGGAAGCAGCGCCACGAGGATCGCCCGCAACAGATGAATCTGATGAGTGCGCGCGAGCCCGACCGATGCGGACCACAAGAAGGCGAGCACCAACCCGCTGGCGATCAGCAGGAACAGCTCTGCATCGAGTCCGACCGTGAAGATCAGAACGTCGAGGATGGCAATTCCCAGAAGCGCCGGCCCCATGGCGTAGCCGACCGCGCGCATGCTGGCGCCAACCGATCGCGATGCCCCCCCGGTCAGGCCGACCGCGACGTGGGCAACAAGCCCGCACACGAAGTACAGCAGCGGCATCCCAACCGGGACCATCACCAAGAGCCAGACCGAGAGCGCTTCGAGCATGGCCGGGTCGACCAAGACATGGATCGAACGGCTCGGCGCGACCTGTCGCTCGGGCGAGAGAACGAACGAAATCCCCAACCAAGCGACGAGGCCAAGCCACGGCACCAGCCGGAGCGTTGCGAGAAACCGAAGCGCCGTGCCGTGGTCGATGGGCTCTGGGCAGCGGAGAAATACGCGCCGCGGCGACAGCACAACCCCAAGCAGTGTGCGAGCGCAGCGCCGAAGCCACGTCCCTTCCCCGCGAAGCTCGGTGGGGACCCGGCTCTGCATCGAGTCCGGGTCGAACGGGGGCGGTGCGCTCGAGGGCGCTGCGGCGGGGGCCGACATGGGCCGCGGGAGCTTACCAATACCGTGGTGGAGATCGGAGTTGCATGGGCGTGTGTCCACCCTTTACGGCGATGCAAAGGGCGGCATACCCTTGCGCCATGGCCTGCAAGCTGCCCCGGATCGCGGCACCGCTGCTCCTCGTCGCGTTCGCTACGGGGTGCCCCGGGAAGAATAGTGGGCCGCCGCAGCACTACGACGATCCACGCGCGATGATCGAGGTCTTCGAAGATCCGGAGCGCGATGGGTGGCAGCAGCCCGATCGGGTCGTCGACGCCCTCCCCGCGCCGTCCAAGGCCGCGATTATCGCCGACATCGGTGCGGGCTCTGGCTACTTCACGCGTCGCCTCGCCCTGCTGGTCCCCGAGGGCCGGGTTTACGCGGTCGACGTCGATGGAGAGTTCGAGGACTACCTGCTCGAAAAACGTGAGGAGTGGGGCACGCCCAACATCGAGCCTCACCTCGCGCACTACGACGATCCGATGCTGCCCCAAGGCGGGCTCGACCTCGTGTTCTCGGCCAACACCTACGCGTACATCCGAAGCCGCGTGCCCTACTTCACACGGGTGCGATCTGCACTGAAGGCGGATGGACGACTGGTGCTCCTCGACTTCCGCCCCGACGCGAAGCCCCCAGAAGGGATCGCGCCCGCTCCGCAGCATCGACTCAGCGCTGAGGTGGCGAAACGCGAGCTCGCCGAGGCTGGGTTCGTGGTGGAGGCGGAGGAAACCTTCCTTCCACACCAGTGGTTCCTCGTGCTACGCCCGAGCGACTGACCGGGTGGTCTGGGGCGCTCCGCAGGTGCTCAGGCGCCCCGGTTCGCACGCGGGACCGAGGCAAACCCGACCATGAGCGATAGCCACAACCACAGCCACGCGAACGCTTCCGGGGCAGCAACGGCTCGGCCCGTCGAGCCCTCCTCGGATACGGACCCCAACGCTCGCGCGTACACCAAGGCTTTGGATGCCCTCGCTGACCGACAGCGAGACAACGGAGCCTTCGCCGGCGAGGTCGTCTGGAACCCGATGCTGGTGTGTCAGTACGTGTTCGTCTGCCACATCATCGGCCACGAGATTCCACGAGCACGCCAGGCGCTGATCCGTCGCAGCCTGGAGGTTCAAGAGTACCCCGGCGGAGGCTGGGGCATGCTGCCGGTCGTTCACACCGGCGACCCCGACGAACCGCGCGCCTTCCGAGGCAACCCATGGCTGTTCCACACCACGCTCGGCTACGTCACCTTGCGATTGCTCGGTGTGCCCGCCGACGACCCCATGTGCGTGCGAGCTCGAAGCTTCATCTCGGGCGTCGGTGGTGTCTACAAGATCCCAACGTGGGGCCGAATCTGGCTGGCACTTCTGGGCCTATACCCGTGGAGCGGAGCGCAGCCGATCATGCCGGAGCTGTGGCTGCTGCCCGAGTCGGCGCCAATGCACCCACGGCGGCTGTACTGCCACATGCGACTGATCTACCTCGGGTTGTCGTACCTGTACGGGGCCAAGCTCGTGGGCCCCACCGGTCCTCAGCTCGACGCGGTCCGCTCCGAGCTGTATCCGCGCGGCTACGATGCTGCCGACTTCGAGCAGTACACCGAGTCCATCGCAGCGACGGACCTCTATGAGGACCCGGCCCCAGCGCTCAAGAAGATCTTTGCGGCGCTGCGCCGGGTCGATCGCGTGGTTCCGGGGGTCCTGCGCAAGCGGGCCCTCAGCAAGGCGATGGAGCACATCCTGTTCGAGTTTCGTTCGACCGACTACGTGTGCCTGAGTCCAGTCAACGGGTTCCTCTTCTGCCTCGCGCTGCATGCCGAAGACCCCAAGCACCCCGAGCTGGCCAACGGCATCGAAGGCATGGAGTATTGGGTCTGGGAAGACGAGACCCTCGGGACGCGCTTCGCCGGCGCCCGCTCCGACATCTGGGACACCTCGTTCGTCCTTCAAGCGCTGAGCGAAGGGCCACCCTCGCAACAGGCACGCACTATCGCCCGTGCGGCGTCGCGGTGGCTTCCGAAAGCCCAGATGCAGGCCGACGTCCTCGGCGGCGCGCGTCACTTCAGGGAGCCCGCGTACGGCGGCTGGGGATTCGCCAACGAGGACCATCCGTGGCCCGTCAGCGATTGCACCGCTGAGGCCCTCGAGGCGCTGATGCGCATCGAGGATGCAGGGCTGAGCGACGAAGTTGGGCAGCTTCAACTCGGCCGCAAGCTATGCGCCGTCGAATTCATCCTCCAGCGCCAAAACGACGACGGTGGCTTCGGGTCGTACGAGCGTCGGCGCGGGCCGATGGTGCTCAAGCACTACAACCCCGCCGAGATCTACGGAAACTGCATGCTGGAGTACTCGTACACCGAATGCACGGGGAGCTGCGTTCGTGGGCTGGCCTATGCGCAGCGCGAGCTCGGCGAGTCCATGCCCAGCGAGCTCCGTAGCAGCGTTCGTAAGGCCGTCACCGCAGGCCGTACCTTCCTTCTTGAGCAACAGCACGAAGACGGCGGATGGCTCGGTTTTTGGGGCGTGAACGTCACGTACGGCACGTTCTTCGCCTGCTCCGGGCTCCTCGCCGCGGGTCTTCCGCCCTCGCACCCAGCCTTCGCCAGAGCCAGCCGGTGGCTCGTCGAGCATCAAAGGCCCGATGGGGGTTGGGGGGAAAGCTATCTGGGGCTGCTGACCGATACGCCCCACGAGCTCGAGGACGACGAAGCCAGCACCGTGACGCAGACCGCGTGGGCAGTGCTGACCTTGCAGGAAATCGCGCCGCACGAGGCAGCGGCGATCGAGAATGGGCTCAAGTTCCTTCGGGAGCAGCAGCACGACGATGGCCACTGGCCGCCGGAGACCCCCTCGGGCGTGTTCTTCAACACGTCGGTGTTGGACTACGAGCTGTATCGCCAGGTCTTCCCAACCTGGGCCCTCGCCCGCGCACTCGGGCACGGCTCCTGAGGAAGCTCTTGCGACTCACGAGTCGCTCGAGTGCTCGTCCGTTTCCACGGCCTCGACGCTGACCCGAATGACGCGACGATCGTTCGCGGCGAGAATCTTGAAGCGAAGGTTCTCAAACACCACGACCGAGCCCGCGATCGGAATCTGTCCGGCGAGCTGGGTGAGGAGGTCGCCGACCGAATCGACGCCATCGAGCTCTTCGAACTCCATGTCGAACGTCTCCTCGACGTTCCGAAGGCTGGCGGTCCCATCGAGATAGCAGACGCCGAGGTGGTCCAGCGCGGCCGAGGGAGCCTGGTCGCTCTCGTCGAAGATCTTCCCGACGATCTGTTCGAGCACGTCCTCCAGGGTGACCACCCCCACCGTATGGCCTCCGTCGTCGACGACGATCGCCAGATGTTTGCGTTCCTCCTTGAAGCGCTGCAACAGGTCGGAGATCAGCAGGCTCTCGGCGACAAAGAGCGGAGGGCGCATCGCCTGCTCGACCTCTTCACGCCCTGCATCGTGCTGACCGATGAGCGACTTGATGTGCAGCACGCCCTTGATCGAGTCCAAGTCCCCCTCAAAGACGGGCATCCGTGAGTGCCCTGAATGACGCGCGACGTCGACGACGCGCTCGACATCCCAGTCGAAGTCGATCGCCGTCACGTCGCGCTGAGGAACCATGATGTCGCGAACGATTTTGTCGTCGAAGCGGAAGATGCCCCGGAGCAGTTCGGCTTGGTCTGCCGCAATGGTGCCCTCGCGCAGGCCGAGCTTGACCAAGAAGTCGAGGTCGTCCGAGGTGACCTTGTTGTGTCCGTGCTCCCCAAACACCGTCCGGGCGAGCATCCAGTTGGTCAGCTTCGTCAGCGTCCACACCACAGGAGACAGCAACCGCCCCAGGACGTTGAGAACCGAAAGCAGCGGCAGCGCGAGCTTGTGCGAGTACGCGCGGCCGACGGCTTTTGGAAAAATCTCTCCGAAGATAAGCAGCAGCACCGTGGTGACGAACACCGCAACCGGAACCGCCCAATCTCCCCACGCACCCCCCTGGAGGTGCTCGATCGCCAGCGCCGTGGCCATCGCGCCCATCAGGGTGTTGGTGATGTTGTTGCCCACGAGGATCGTGGATAGAACCTTCACCGGCTGATTGACCCAGCTAGAGACGGTTCTCGCATCCCGGCCGCCGTCTTCGAGAATCTTCGCCGCCCGGTGCTCCCCCAAGGACGTCACCGCGGTCTCGGATCCTGAGAAAAACATGCTTCCGCCCAGGCACAGGGCGATCGTCAGCAGGGCGAGGATGTCGCCTTCGCTCATCGAAAGCGCTCCGCGATGATTGCCGTGCCCACGCTTCCAGGAGCGGCCGCGGCCGCGCGTAGGGAGCTCGTGCCGAGGATGTGCACCACCCCGATGCCATGCTCGAGTTGCTCGAGCGCATCGGCAACCTTGGGAATCATGCCGCCCACGATGACGCCGCTCGCGATTGCATCCCGAGCTTCGCGCGGCGAGAGGGTTGGGATTCGAGAGTCGGGCTCCTCAATGTCCCTGAGCACGCCGCCCGCAGCGGTCATGAGGAAGAGATGGTCGGCGCGGAGCTCCGCAGCGAGCGCAGATGCGACGGTGTCTGCGTTGATGTTGTAGACCTGACCGTCGGCGTCCGCCCCCAACGGCGCGAGCACGGGCACGCGTCCGCCCGCCCACAACGACTCCAAGAGCTCGGTGTCGATCGCCGACACCTCCCCGACGAACCCCCAGTCCACGGGCGTGCCTTCGACAACCTCCGCAGGCCGCCGGGTAGCGGTGAGGACACTGACCCCCGCAATCCCAACGGCGCGGAGGCGTTGGGCTCTCGCAGCAGCGACGACGTCCACGTTGACCGCGCCGGCCAAGATCTGCTTCGCCACTTCGAGCGTCGGCTCGTCGGTGACCCGCCGACCCCCCACCTTGCGAACCTCGAGTCCCAACGCGGCGGCCTGTGTGTTCGACTGCGGCCCGCCGCCATGGACGATGACAAAGCTCCAGCCCTCTGCGACGAGCGCACGGACTTCACCCAAGACACGGGCCAACGCCGCGGCGTCTGCGACAACCTCCCCGCCAAACTTGAGGACGGCGCGGGGAGGGTGCGGATTCGGAGGTTCGTCGTCGTTCATCGACCGGAACGGGCCGAGGGAGTAGCACGAACCCGGCCCGTCCGGTGGACTCGAACCGAGCTCGTTCGTGGCCAAAGAGGGAGCCGTGACGACGAGTTGTCCGAAGGGGCCGATCTCCGTGCCGATTCGTCAGCCTCGGTCGCGCACGACATCGATGTCATGGCGACAACCGCCGTTGCCTGGCCGAGTCGGACTTTTTTGTCATAGCTACAGCCGTGAACAAGGGGAAACCCCGACCTTCAGTTCTGGTGTGTTCAATGATTCCAATACGTTGCCTTTTTGGCCCAGCCCATGCACAAGGGGGACGTGACGCCCGAGCCCTGACTTACTTTCCTTGGCTTCACTCTCCGGCTTCCTTTGTTAACTTCGCTCGTTTTTTAGCTTCGCTCGTTTTTTAGCTTCGCTCGTTTTTTAGCTTCGCTCGACCTTAGCTTCTCGTTTTCTTGACCTTGACCTTGGCTTCCACTGGACTGACCGGCTGGCTTTTACTGACGATATCTGGCTTGGTCGCTTCTACTGACTTGAAAACTTCTTTTCCTAGCTTTCCGTCCTTAGATTTGTTGGACTAGAGGCTTAATCTGACGGAAGGCGGACGATGAGCCTTCTGCGGTATCTGGCTTTTCTTCGCGTAGCTTGACCCCGAACACGACAGGACTCGGTCCTCTCTGACGGATGAACTTGAGCGCGGTGCTGGGGGGCCAGACCGCGCGGGCAGCCAGAAACAGGGCTGCCGCGTTGAACATACAGCTTTGGATGCCGTGGCAAGCTTCTTCGGAGCGCCACGTCGGGAGAGCCCGAGGTCACCTGGTCCGTGACTTCGGGTTTTTCGTTCGTGTCTCTAGGCGCCGTGAAGATGGTCGGCCGGCTCGGGGACCCGGTTCGTGAGCCGTTCCACCTGGTCCACCGGGAGCCGGGACTCAATTCCCGAGCGTACGGCCTGGGCGTCGAAGGCGTCGGACGGCGCGATCGAGCGCACGTCGACCACGGCGTGGGCCCGTGCGAGGCAGGGACCGTTGGCCGGCATTCGGTGTCGGGCAGGCGCGAAGCCTTCACGCTGTAGAGCCTCGGGGTCGAATGCGATCGGACCGCCGCACCGCGGGCATCCGACGACGTCACACGAGCCGTCGACGAGCGTCAGCCAGGGATCCCGACCGTGACGATTTCGAGCCGCGCTCCACCAACTGGAGTCGAAGGGTTGGATCGCCGGGACGGGTCGCGGGAGTAACCCCTCGGTCTCGAACCACCGCGCAGAAAGATAATAGGCCGGCGCCGACTTCCCGGCATGCTCGCGGGCTTCGACGAACAGCATCGGATGCTCAAAATGAGGGTCCTGGTTCCACGCGTTTGCGAGCCGCGTCCTCATGTCCCCGGCAAGCGTGGTCTGCACAGCGCCCACCACGGCACGGGTCACGCGGTCCGCGAATACCCACATCACGTTCCCGAGCTTGTGCCAGGGGTCCACCCCCACGTCGCAGACCTTGAGCTTGTCGCACGCCACTGTGGCATCACTGCCCCGCCCCCCCCGCCCCCCCGACACCACCATGATGCAGAGACTTAAACCCAAA
>CAYGTG010000134.1:0-11827 GCA_964352485.1 uncultured Nannocystaceae bacterium
GCTCGAGCGGGATCGGGCGCGCTTCATCGCGGGTGGGGACGGGAAGTTCGTAGGCCATCTGGGCGATCGCCTCGGCGATCTGGGAGCCGGGGGCGACCTCGGAGTTCGCCAGGTGGATCACGACCAATCCATCGGCGGGGACCAGCAGGACGCCGTGCTCATGACCGTCGAACAGTCCGACCCAGCCGTACGCGTCGCGTCCGGCGATGGTGGTCGGGGCGAACCCGTAGGGCTTGTCAAAATCGTTGTTGCCGAGCATGCGGCGACTGAGCTGCGGGCCATAGCTCTCTTTGAGGATCGCTGCGTAGAGCTTGCCCAGGTCGGTGGCGGTCGAGGTCCATCCTCCGGCGGCGCCGAGGGATGCTGGATTGGCTTCGACCACAGATTCGAGGTGCTCGTCCTCGTGAAAGGAGAGTCCGACCGAGGCGCCGGGCTGCCGCCCGTACTGGGTGTGTTCCATGCCCAACGGCTCCAACACTCTGGCCTGCACGGCGTCGGCGTAGGGCTGCTCGGTGACCTCCTCGATCAGCAGGCCGAGCAGCGCGGCGTTGGACAAGCTCGGCGCGAAGTCGGTGCCCGGGGGGAACTCCAGGGGGTCGCCTGCAAACGAGGTGACCAAGGCCTTGTGGTCCGCCGCGCGCCGCTTGTAGACCCGCTCGAACAGCATCGTCTCGGTGAAGTTGGGCAGCCCGCTGGTCATGGTCAGCAGGTGTTCCACCGTGATCGACGGCTGCAGCTGCATGTCCGGGATGTGGCTGGCCACCGAGTCGTCCAGCGCGAGGTCCCCGCTGCGCACCAGGTCGAGGACCGCAACGTGCGTGAGGTGCACCGAGAGCGTTCCGATCTCGAACGCATCATCCTCTCCGTGCGGCGTCTCCTCGGCCAGGTCTCGCAGGCCCCATGATTGCTGATGCAGCGCCTTGCCGTCCGCGAAGACGGCGGTGGTGCCATGCACCCGAAACGTCGGCCACTGCTTGCCCCATCCGGCGACGTACGTGCTCACCGACTGCGCAAACCCGTCCGGCAGGGCGAATGCGGCAGCGTCTTCGAGGGGCGCCGCTGCAGGGGGGGCGCGGCGAGGCTCACTCGCGCATGCCGAGGCAGCGGCGGCGAGGACCAGGACCAGGACGAGGTTGCGTGCGAACATCGGCATCGGTGCACACCGGGGGGCGAAGGAAAAGTTCCCGGGTTCCCACACCGACACGAATGGAGGCTCGAAGGTTCGATGTCGACAACGGCGCGGGGGCGAAAAGCGCCGAGAACGGGACCTGCGGCCATCATTGGCCACGAGGAGATGGGTGCAGCCCAGTGTTCAGCGACGTGCTGATGCTCGCCACCCCGCGCATGGCCGATACGGGGCGGGGGACGAAAGGGATCGAGAGACTCGGGCCGGTTCGGTTATGCTTGTTGTTCGGGGTCCCGGTCCCGACGCAGTCGAAGGCCCCGCAATCATGGTCAAAACCCCGATTCTCTCGTTCTCCTGTGCCGCGGCGGCGCTGGCCCTGGGGTGCGCGTCCGCGCCCGAGCGGCGCGCACAAGCGCCCGCGACGGTGTCCTCGGTCGCCGAGCCCACTCCGCCCGGTGATGCCGACGCGCCCCGGTACAAGCCCAGCTCGTCGAGCCCCGCGGCGGTCGACATCACGACCAACGCGTATGGGGCCTACGGCGCGGCGGCGGATGCACCCCAGATCGGTGATGTCGCCACGGACTTCACGCTGCCTTTGGCCGACGGAGGGACGTTCGAGCTCGCACAGGCGCGCTCGGCCGGTCCGGTGCTGGTGATGTTCTACCGCGGCTTTTGGTGACCCGCCTGCAACACGCAGCTCGGCGAGCTGCAAAGTGCCATCTCCGAATTCGACGCCCGAGGCGTCACCATCGTCGCGCTCAGCGTCGATGCTCCGGAGGTCTCCCTGCCGTGGGTCCAGAAGAAGGGCTTCACCTTCCCGGTCGCCTGCGACCCCACACTGGAGGTCATCCGCGGCTGGGGCCTGGAGAACACCGACGTGGGCGACTTGTCCCTGCACGCGGTCTATCTGCTCGACGCCGATGGAACGATTTTCTACCGGAAGATCGCGCGGCGGCGTGCCTATCCCCCAGAGTTCCTCGACGCGATCGACTACCACGCAAAAAAACTCGAAGCCGCTGGATAACGGTTCGACGCGGTGGTCGTCTAGGAGGATGTGAGGTTGGCCGGACAGCAGCGTGACGCTGGAAGCTTGGTGCCCTGGGTTGCGGCTGCGCAACGCGGGGACCGGGACGCCTTTGCTTTCCTGTACGAGCAGATGGCGCCGGTCGTTCACGGGCTGCTCCTGGCTCGGGTGCGCACGTTCGATGTTGCGGACCTGCAGCAGGACGTCTTCGCGCTCGCGCTGCAGCGGCTGCCTTCGCTGCAGGAGCACGCCGCGTTCCCGGGATGGTTGTGCTCGATCGCCCGAAACGCAGCCGTCGACCACCTTCGGCGGCGTCGCCCGGACCCCGTCGATCCTGCTCGAACGCCCTACGCGCTCGCTCCCCATGTTGCGGACGCGCGCCGGGTTCTGGAGGCGATTCGCGAGCTCCCCGAGGCCTATCGCGAACCTCTGGTCTTGCGCCTGGTCGAGGGCCTCACCGGACCGGAGATCTCCCGCAAGACGGGTCTGACGCCCGGATCCGTTCGCGTGAACCTCAGCCGCGGGATGAAGCGCCTGCGCACCTCGCTTGGAGTGATGACCGATGCACGATGACTACCTCTGGGACAACAGCGGCGACCTCGACGCTGAAGGCGCGCAGATGCTTGCGCTGCAACAAACGCTGGCGCCGCTGCGCTACGAGCCGGAGCCCCTTCGCATGCAGCTGGTGACTCCGCAGCCGCAGACTCGCTCGGCCTTGTTGCGTTGGGCACCTCCGATGCTCGCGGCCGCGGCCGCTGCGTTGTTGGTGTTGGGGCTGCGCTCCGGCTCCAGCGAGGCGCCGAACGCATCGGTGACATCCGCCCCGCCCATGCAGTCCCAGACGCCCGTCTTGGACCCGGGTGTGCCGCCTGCGAAGGCGGGTCCGGCTCGGGTTTCGGCCGCGAACCTACCCACGAACCTACCTGAGAAGGAGGACCGCACCGAGGTGCCGGCACTGCAGCCCCCTGCCGAGGTTTCGGGGGCGTCTTCACCCGCCGAAACGCGCACCGCAACCCGTGCCGACGAGAAGCCGCGCACCCGCAAGCGGACGCCGACAGACCGCGAAGAGCCCCTGGGGACCGAGTCCAGCCAGCCCAGTGGGGCCGGGCTCCGCAGGATGCTCTCGTCGTCCGAGATCCGCGACGGCGTCGCGCCACTCAAATCCAAGGCGCGGGCGTGCGGTGCGAAGCATGGCCTAGACCACGAAGCGAGGGTGAAGGTGAAGATGACGATCGTCGGGAGCACCGGGCGGGTCAGCGCCGCCGCGCCGCTCGGAGAGTGGGCTGGCACACCGCTGGGGGCCTGCGTCGCGGCGGTGATCACGAACGCCCGCTTCCCGAGGTTCACAAAAGAGTCCCTGGGGGCGGTCTATCCGATCAACGTCGGACCGAAGAAGACGGCGTCCGACCCTGCAGAGGCTCCGCCGTCGAGCGTGAGGGGACGGGTGACAATCAAAGCTCGCGCGTGCGCCGTCGCCCACGACGTCGAGCCCGGCACGGAGGTGAAGCTCTCGCTCGAGGTCTCGGAGAGCGGAAAGGTTGACTCGGTCCTCGTGCGGCCTTCGGGAGGGCTCTCCAAGGATGCTCGGCGCTGCTTGAAGACGTCGATCCGAACGATGAAGCTCGGGGAAACACCAGGACCCTTCACGGTCACCTTTCCCGTGACGCTCTGAGGTCGTGGACACCAGCGGCAACGCGGTGGTAGGGCGAGAGGGTGTCCTCCAAGGGCCCTCCCGCCTGGCTGTATCTGCTGCTGGCGACCGCCGCAGTGATCGGGGCGTGGATTCTCGCGTGGGACGGCCCCTCGACGCGTCGCCGACCTGCCGATGCGGACGCGGTCCAGCCGAAGTCCAAGTCCAAGTCCAAGTCCAAGGCGGGCTGGGCTCCGCGGCCCTTGCCCAACGCACAGGCTCCGGCCAAGCCCGGCTGCTCTCCCCAGGAGGACACCGTGTGCGTGCGCGGAGATGCGTGGTGGGTCGACAGCTGCGGCAACCCGCACGAGAAGGCCGAGGAGTGCGGCGTCACGCTGTGTGAAGACGGGGCCTGCGTGGGACCGGACTTCGCGTGCGCCGCGATGGGATCCGGCCGCTGCGAGGACGGCGTGGCGGTGGGTTGTGCGGCCGGCCGCGCATACCGAAGAGACTGCGCCGAGGCGGGGCGGCAGTGCGTGCTCACCGAGGAAGGCCCCGCGTGCGGACCTGCCGAGGGGACTCCGTGTGTCTTGGGGATCCCGCCGCGATGTGATGGCGGCACGCTCGTTTCGTGTGCCGACGGGTTGCAGCAGCGGCTGGACTGCGCATCGGTCGGGGCGAGCTGCCTGCCGATGCGGGGCGGATGGGCCGACGCGTGTGTCCGTCCGAGCCCGCCGCCGCAACGCCCCGGTTGCGCCGCGTGCGGGTGCGATCCGGACAATGAGGCGGTCGAGCTCTGCAACGGCCGCGATGATGACGGCGACGGGTTCGTCGACGAGGGAGCGCTGTGTGGCGAGGTCGATCTCGTCGCGGTGGTGGTCGCCGACGCCGCGGGCAACACGGACTACACCGATGCCGACCTCGCGACAGAGCTGGAGCGCATCAACGCGTACTTCGCTCGTGAAGACGACCTTGGGCTGTCCTTTCGCTGGGCGGACACCGTCTACCTCGACGCCGAAGCGTGGCTCGAGATCGACGACGCCGAGCTGCAGGCCGTGCTCACCGGCGCCGCGCACATTCGGCAGCGCGATGCTTTCTACATTCCGATCCTGTTCACCCGCGAGCTGCTCGTCGACGACGTCCCGCGCCCGGGACTGGCGACCCCACCCAACGGGACCTGCGGCGGCGTCCGCCGAGTCCAAGGACGCCAACCCCTCGTCGGCGGGGTGATCATCGCCAAGCAGCGCTGGGAGAGCACGGTGGCCCACGAGATCGGGCACTACCTGGGTCTTTGCCACACCCATGCCCCCACGACCGACGCCGTGTCGGAACTCGACGAGCAGGGGCAGCCGTGCGCGGAAGCATGTGCGTTGCAAGGTGATGGCGTCTGCGACACACCGCCCGATCCTGGCCCCGTGTCGTGCCAGGTGCAGGAAGGGTGTGGGCTGTCTTGCAAGGACGGGGAGGCTGCCGACGCGACGAACGTGATGGCCTACTACCCCTCATGCCGTACGCAGTTCACCGCAGAGCAGGCGGCAACCATGCGCGAGGGACTGTCGTGGCGCCGGGGCTGGTATGCCTGCGTGTTCGAGCCCTGTTCGTGCCGGCCCTCCGAGGGGGATTGTCCCGAGGGCATGACGTGTTCGCCGTTCGACGCGCCCGAAGGCGGACAGCGCTGGCAGTGTCGGCTCGATGGTCCCGCGCCCCCCGGTGCTCCGTGCAGCAGCGCCGATGCCTGCGATGGGGGCCTGTGCGTGCGGCAAGAGGATGGGGGGTCGACCTGCGCACGGATGTGCAACGCACAGACGCCTCAGTGCGAATGCGCGCCGCTGGCGGGGATTGAGGTTCCGCTGTGCATGGATGACCTCCGCTGAGCCGGCGTCACTGCGACAGCAGGACGTTGGCCGCGTAGGCTTCCTTGCCCTGGGCCGAGATGGTCACGATGTCGAGGGATCCGTCGCCATCGAGGTCGGTGATCTCGGTCTGCCAGGTGGGAATCGCTTGGCCGACGATCCCGGTCGTCATGGCGCTGATCTCATAGGACACGCCCCCGCTGAAGCCGGGTCCCAGTCCCACGTTGACGATCGCGAGGTCGGTCCGCCGCAGGCCAATGTCGGGGATTCCGTCACCGTCGAAGTCGGCGACCGCGTAGCCGGTGATGCGCTCGCCCGCTTCGATCACCGGTCCGTCTTGCAGTCCTCCGCCTCCGTCCTGATTGAAGACGTGCAGGGTTGCGCCGTAGGTGTTGGACATCGGGTCACCCGTGCTCGTCAGCACGAGGTCTCCGCGGCCGTCCGCGTCGACGTCTTCGATGCGAGCCGAGGAGGGCGCAAGGTCGGAGCCGAGCTCGAGGGTCGAGCTGGACGCAAAGCTTCCACCCTCGTTGGTGAAGACGATCACCTCCAGGCCATTGTCTCCTTCGCGAACGACCAGCAGCTCGTCCTGGCCGTCCCCGGTCGTGTCGGTTCCCAGCACGGTCCACGGGCCCGAGGGTGCTCCGGTGACGGCGGTGTCTTGGGGCGCACCACAGTCTTGTCCGGTGCAGCTGTGCAGCGCGAGCGCGTCCAAGCTCGAGGCGTCGGGCGCAAATGCGAGGTCGGTGGAGCCGTCGCCATCGAAGTCGCCGAACCATGGGCCCGCTGGAGGGGACCCGGTGGGTTCATAGAACCGTTGGAGCTGCGAGCCCTGCACCCACCACACGTCGACCCGGACATCCCCGAGCGCGCCGTAGGTTCCCTGCATGAATGCGTTGCGAACCTGGCTCGACTGCGAGCCGGCGGGGCGAGGACGCGACAGGGCCACCGGTCGGTCGTTGGCCATGGGCTCGCTGCCGAAGCTGAGCGCGACCCCGCCATCGAAGGTGCCGCCGTTGTTGGTGAACAGCACGGCCTCGTCGGCGTCTTGCGGTCCGGTCTCCTCGCTGCGGGCGAGCATGTCGACATCGCCGTCGCCATCGAAGTCGCCGAAGGTCACCTCGGGTGAGGGGACCGGGACGAGGGTCTCGACCATGCACACGCCCTCGCCCTGCTGGACCACGCAGTCTCCTGGGACGACGCCGGTGGTCGGGTCGTCACTCGTGGAGCCGCCCGAGCCGGTGTCCGTCTGGGTGCCATCGTCGGTCGCGCCCGAGGCGGTTTCGGTCGACGAAGCGTCCTGGGTGCCGGCGTCTTCGGCGGGGGCGTCGTCGCTGCAGCCGAGAGCAAGCCAAGGGCACAACAACGCGGCGCATGCGAGCGGGCGGAGCATCGCAGGGACTGTAGCAGCCCGACCTGCGGGTCGGGCTGCGATGCTCAGCGCAAACAGAGTCCATCTCATCGCCTCCGCGACGAGAGGAGTGAGCCCCGAGAGGGGTTCACGAGCGGGGGCGCAGCCCAACCTCGCTTCGACCGTGGTGTCCCCGTTTTCGAGTCGGCTCTTCGAGTGCGGCGCTGCGTAGTCGAAGGTCAGACCCACGTCGATGGAGAACGCGTCGATCAGGAAGATGTGTGCGCCACCGCCGATCCCGACGATGGGGTAGATCGTGCCGGCGCTTGCCCGCGTCTCCGGATTGGTCTCCAGCCGCGTCGCAGCCGCGTTTCCGCCGAAGCGGAAGCATCGACCGAGACTGGGAACGCTCCCGCAGTTGGAGCCAAAGGGCGCAATGACCGGGCTGCGCAACTTCGAAGAGATGCAGGACGGCCCCCCAGACCATCGCCGCGATCCGGGAGTCTCAGGGGAGTTTCAGGGGCGGTTCATGCGGCGCCCGGACGGCTGGGTCGACCCCGGCGGGCGGACGTTCCGGGAGCGACTGCGACTGTGACGCGCCGGGCCGCGCGGGGACCAGGTCGGATGGAGCGTCGACCTCGGGCACGACGGTCATCGGCCTGCCCGAGCCGCCGTGGCGGTCCGCGATCAGCTCGGCCACGACGCTGACCGCGATCTCGGCCGGCGTGCGTCCTCCCAACGCGAGTCCGATCGGTGCACGGACGCGAGACAGATCGGGCCGGGCGCGTCCCCGTTGCTCTTCTCGGGCCAACACCCGCCGGAGCACGGCGTGGACCTTTCGTCGTGATCCGATCATGCCCAAGTAGCGATACGGCCGTCGCAGCAGATGCGCGAGGGCTCGCTCATCGCGAGCGTGATCGTGGGTCATGATCAGGACGTAGTCGCGGTCATCCAGGTCAGGGACGGCCACGTCGAGTTCGTCGACGTCATAGGCCCCGGTCTGCATCCCGACGAATGCCGGATGCTCCAGCAGCGCCTCGCGCTCGTCGAGCACGATGAGGCGAAAGTCGGCCGAAACAGCCAGGGGCGCCAGCGACTGGGCGACGTGCCCGGCTCCGATCACCACCAGACGGGGTTGCGGTTGCAAGTACTCCACAAAAACCTCCATCGCTCCGCCGCAGCACATCGCCAGATCTCGCACCAGGTGCGCCTGGACTTGGCTGGAGCGTCCCTCACGAATCGCGGCCTCGCAGGCGGCGACGACTTGGGCCTCGATCGCACCGCCGCCGACCGTTCCGACCAGCGTGCCGTCCTCATGCATCAGCAGCTTCGCGCCCACCCGCTGAGGCGCGGACCCGCTGCGCCCTGTCACGGTGGCCAACGCGGCGCGCTGACGACGGCCCTCAAGCACGTCGAGCACCTCGCGGACCAGCAGGCCCGCTGAGATGTTGCCGCGAAGGGGGCGGGGCGTGCTCATGCCGCGGAGTCTACCGCGCTACGCAGGCGCTGGTACCCTGCGGCATGCGCCTGCTTGCGCCCCTCGTTGCCGGATTCGTGCTCGCGGCTTGCTCGCCTGCCGAAGAGGCCGGGCTATGTGAAGGCCTGCCGAGCGAGGCGGTGGGCTTGGCGGTGGCCGCACGGTTCGAGGACGCCCCCTTGGCCGACGGTGACGCCGTCCCGGTGTTCGTGCCGCCCCAGGGCGGGATCGCGACCGAGCTCGACATCAGCCTGGTGGGCGTGGGTCTGGACACGGTGCAGGAGCTTCGACTCGGGGTGACCCGCATCAGCAACGGCGACTCCGTCGCGTCCGTGACCTATTCCGGCGCTGGGCTGCCGCTCGAGTGCGTTCGAGACGGGGAACTCCGCATCCGCGCGGTACCCGTGCCTTTCAATGATGGAGTCACCCTCGAGGCCCTCGAGGGTGCCGAGGTTCAGCTCGCGGGGATGCTGCTTCGCACCGATGGCGCGCAGGCCGAATTCGTCTCGAGCGTGCAGCTCGATTCGACGACGTACTGAGCCAGGCTGCGCGGCGCTCGCCACGGCATGGGCAGCGGGGCCTGACCCTCGAGCGCTTGCGTGAGTACGTCCGCGATCGCGCCCGGGGTCGCGTTGTCGATGCGGAGCACGCTGGCGGGCGTGACGAGCCCGGTCGACGCGGCGGTGCCGACGATCGGAACGCCTGCATCCAGGGCCCGCGCCACCACAGCCGGGTATGACTCGAGGGGGCTGAGGCTGAGCACGGCGCCGATGCCGTCGAGATCGGGGCTGCGGTGGACTTGGATCCGAGGGTGGTTTCCCAGTGATCCCGGCTCACTGCACGGACCTGGAAGCACCCGAATGGTGATCTCCGGGAGCGCGTTGAGCAGGGCAGGGAGTCCGACCGACCCGCAGCGAGCCAGCGCTGGGCCTGCGAACAGGACGTCGTGGCCCCGGCGGCCCTGATCGGTGAACGCGGTGCGGGGGAGCTGCACCCGGGTCTTGCGGTGACCGATCCGCTGCCACGCGACGCGCCCTCGCACGCCAACGGCGTCCGCCTGCCAGCGCTCGGCTCGCTGTCTTGCATGGGCCTGCGGGCGGGGACGATGGTTGCGAAGAAACGCGGCCTCCGGGAGCGCGGCCGCGAGTCCGTCCAGCCCGTCCACCAGCGTGTCGAAGTCCGGCATGTCCTCCACGAGCAGGCACGAAGCTCCAACGCGTCGGCCCTGGGCGAAGCAGCGCCGGGCGGCCAGAGTGGGCGCGATGAGCAGGCGCGGTGCGGGGCCGCGGGCGAGGCGGAACGCGGCGGCGTGGTCGACGAGCGCTCGTATGCGAACCCGGTTGCTCAACGTCGCGGCGGTCTTGCGCCGGGCAAGCCCTCGCAGCAGGAGCTCCGCCGCGGTGAACCAACCGTGACCGCGGGTCCCGGGGAGCTCCTGGCCAGCTCGGCGCCGCACGAACCCGACCCCGCGTCCCAGTGCGGCCACCGAAGGCGGCAGCACCCACGGTGCGAACACCTCCACCGGCCCTGCGCGCTGCAAGACGTCGAGCATGGGCCGCAGCCAGTCGCTCGGCTCGGGCGCGACGACGAAGACCGAGGGCTCACGGGGTCGGGCGTCGTCGGCCACACGCGTCCTCTTGGCAGGTGTTGCAGTTCCGGGTGGGTCTGACGACGATCCGCTTGCGGTCGCGGCCGATCGTCACGAGTCCCGGGGCGTGAGCAGGTCCGCGGCGCACGATCGTGGTGTGAGCGAAGCGCTGGCCGGCTTCTTGGGTGATCCGGGGTTCGGAGACGTCGACCGACGCCACCTCGACCGGCTCCGAGCCCTTGAGCGAAAGCACGAGCCCCTCGGAGCTCATCTGGGTTTCCAGGCGCAGCAGGCCCCCAGCGGGTGCGAAGCGCAGGTCCACGTAGGGCCACTTGACCGTGGCATCGACGCGGCGTCTGAGCGGGGCGTTCGGGCCGCGGTCGACGAGCAGCGTGTGGCCGTGGCGCTCGAGGATTGTGCAGTTCGATCGCAGGGCGAGGTCGAACAGTGCGTCACTCAGTGAGCAGACCCCACCCCCCACGGCGGGAATGATGCAGCCGCCTTCGAAGTGCGCGCCCTCGATGTAGCCGCGAGCCTCGGTCAGCCGCCCCACGGTTCGCCAAAAAGAAAAGGGGTGCTCGGCGGAGATGCCCACGCCCTCAAGGGCCGTCGCCGCGAGCCCGAGGTTGTGCCACCGGCCTTCCTCCAGCTTCGGTCCGAACGAGGATGCCCGGCGCGGGATGGTCCGGGATGTGACGAGGTGCGGCGTTTGTTCGGCGCGGACCCTGTGCGGCCCAGGATAGCGGTCCGGACGGAGCGCCCAGCCCACCAGTCGTCGCGCGGCCAAGCCCGCGACGCGGACGGCGAAGTCCGCCCGCTGCAGCGTGGACCACGGACCGGACGACGAGGGCGAACGGCGCATACCACCATTGACGCACGAGGGGGCCGATCGATTCCACCTCGCAAAACGGGACGGGTGCGCGAACGCCCCGTCCCGTTGGTGGTCCCGTCGGGCTCGTTCTCGCGACGACTCGACCGACACCGTGATCGCGCTGTCGAGCTACTTTTTGAACTGGGCCGACTCGGTGGAGTGCTCCATGGCGAGCGTCGAGCTCTTCCCCGCCGAGAGCGTGGTCGAAACCGTATCGAAGTAGCCGGTGCCGACCTCGCGCTGGTGTCGGGTGGCGGTGTAGCCGTCGGCCTCGGAGGCGAACTCGGCGTCTTGCAGCTTCGCGTAGGCCGACATGCCGCTTTGCGTGTACTCGCGGGCGAGTTCGAACATGCCGTAGTTGAGCTGGTGGAACCCGGCCAGCGTGACGAACTGGAATTTGTAGCCCATCGCTCCCAGCTCGCGCTGGAACTTGGCAATGGTCGCGTCGTCGAGGTTCTTCCGCCAGTTGAACGACGGGGAGCAGTTGTACGCCAACATCTTACCCGGGTGCTCGGACTGGATCGCCTCGGCGAACTTCTTGGCGTCTTCGAGGTCGGGGGTGGAGGTCTCGCACCAGATCAGGTCCGCGTACTTCGCGTAGACCTTGCCCCGGGAGATGGCTTGGTCGAGGCCGCCCTTGATGCGGTGAAAGCCCTCGGGGGTGCGCTCGCCGGTGAGAAACTCATGATCACGCTCATCGACATCGGAGGTGAGCAGCCGAGCGCTGTCGGCATCGGTGCGGGCGATGACGAGCGTGGGCACGCCCTCGACGTCGGCCGCCAGACGGGCCGCAGTCAGGGTCTTGACGAACTGTTGGATCGGGACGAGGACCTTGCCGCCCAAGTGGCCGCACTTCTTCTCGGAGCTGAGCTGATCCTCGAAGTGCACGCCAGCGGCGCCCGCTTCG
>CAYGTG010000134.1:11837-12257 GCA_964352485.1 uncultured Nannocystaceae bacterium
CGCTTCGATCATCCACTTCATCAGCTCGAAGGCGTTGAGCGGGCCACCGAAACCGGCCTCGGCATCGGCGACGATCGGCGCAAACCAGTTGCGGGTCGTCTTGCCCTCTGCGGACTCGATCTGGTCGGCCCGCGTGAGGGCCTTGTTCACGCGGCGCACAAGCTCGGGGACGGAGTGCGAGGGGTAGAGGCTCTGGTCGGGGTAGGTCTGCCCGGCCTGGTTGGCGTCCGCTGCGACCTGCCAGCCGCTCATGTAGATGGCCTGCAGACCGGCACGGACCTGCTGAACGGCTTGCCCACCGGACAGCGCGCCCAGAGAGTTGACGTAGTCCTCGGAGTGCAGGAGCTCCCACAGGCGTTCGGCGCCCAGGCGCGCGAGGGTGTGCTCGACGGTGACGCTGCCACGCAGCCGCTGCACGTC
>CAYGTG010000135.1:0-6979 GCA_964352485.1 uncultured Nannocystaceae bacterium
CGCCGTACTCCTCCAATCCTGCTTTTTCCCAGTTCATTTCGCCTAAACGCGTGAGCGCGATAGCTCCGGTGTGCGTCGACGTGCTACGCGATGCACGCCAAGCTCGGGCATACTGCGGATGTGTCCTGGTCCTCTCGCGAGCCCGACGTGACGCGGTCGTTCGATGGCAAGCCGACTGCGCTGGGCTCGGATTCGGTCCCGTCCTTCGACCCCGACAGGACGGCTCGAGAACTGCCCATTGGGCACGTGATCAACGGTCGGTATACCATCCGGGCTGCGCTCGGCCGCGGAGGCATGGGCCACGTCTACGACGTCCACGACGAGGTCAACCCGGGCCGGGCCACCGCACTCAAGGTCGCCTTTGGGCTCGGCCAACGGTGGGGCGCGATGAAGATGCTGCGCTCCGAGTTCGCGATCATGACGCGACTCGATCACCCTCATGTCGCCGAGGTCTACGACTTCGAGCCGATCCGTGGCACCGCCGACTTCTTGATCGCAATGGAGCGCATCGACGGAGAGTCGCTGCGCGTCACCCTCGACGCGCCGCGCCCGACGCCTTGGGTCGTCGCCCGCATCGTGCAGGTCTGTCGCGCGTTGAGCTACATGAACAGCCGCGGGGTCGCGCACTTCGACCTCAAGCCGGGCAACATCATGTTGACGCGACAAGACGTCGTGCGGGTGGTCGATTTCGGGATCTCGGGGGCCGAGCCCGCCCACGGAGACGGCTCGGTCGTAGGCACGCCCCGCTACATGGCTCCGGAAGTGCTGCTCGGCGGTGAAGTGGACAGCCGCGCTGATCTGTACTCGCTCGGTATCACCGTTTATGCGCTTCTGACCGGTCGACCCCCTTGTGAGGCTCGAAGCCTCGCCGGCGTCGCGGAGTGGATGCGGACCTCACGGGTCGAACTCAAAGATCCGAGCGTGCCCCGGTGGCTGGCCGCGATCGTCGAGCGCTTGTGCGCCCGGGATCCTGCGGACCGCTATCCGCGACCCAACGCCGTCATCGAGGCGCTCAACGCCGGAGGAGGCACCACGTTCGAGCTCGAGACCGAGCAGACGAAGGAGAGCTACATCGTAAGCCCGCGCTTCACGGGACGCTCGACCGAGTATGGCCGCCTCGTCGGTTTCATGCAGGATCGCTTCTCGCGGGCGCAAGGCCCCACGGTCGCGACCGTTCGCGGGCCGGCCGGGATCGGCAAGTCACGCCTGTTCAAGGAGCTTCGACAGTACGCGCAGCTGCATACCCTCGCGTTCTTCGAGTCTTCTTGCTACGAGCGTAGCCTCGATGAGTATGGTCCGTGGTCCGAGCTGTTGCTGCGGGTCGTGCCCTTGCTCGAGTCGTTTCAGGGAATCGACGACGTGGAACGGGCGCTTCCTGAGCTCGTGAAGATCGCGCCGCGCCTTGCCCGAGGACGATCATTCTCGCCCTCGCCACCGGCCACCAGCGCCGAGGGCGAACGAGCTCGGCTGCTAGAGACTGTGGCAGAGTTCCTCGTGCGCGCGGCCGAGCGCGTTCCCTTTGCCCTCTACGTCAATGACTTGCAGTGGGCAGCGCGAGGCACAGCCGAGATCTTCGCGTACCTCGCCCGAAAGCTCCACGATTCCCAGCGTCGCGCCTGTGTTCCGCTCGCACTGCTGGGAAGCTTCCGGGACGACGAGGTCGAGGGGCGCCCGATCGGGAAGGCACTCGAGGAGCTGCAGCACTCGGCGTCTCGGGTCGATGTCGAGCTTCGGCCGCTCGCGCCGGTCGATGTCTCGGGGATGGTTCGCTCGATGCTCGGGGTTCAGCAGATCCCCAAGGCCTTCCTCGAGCGGGTCGCCAACGAGACGGGAGGCAACCCCTTCTTCGTGCAGGAGGTCATGCGGGAGCTGTTCGAGAATGGTTCGGTCTTTCTCAAGGGAGGCAAGTGGAGCGCGTCGGGAACCATCTCCGAGCTCAAGTTGCCAACGACGATCGCCGACGTGTTTCGTCGGCGCTTCGCTCACCTCGACGCATCGGCACGGGACGTGGTGCGATTACTGGCGGTACACGGGCGGCCGATGTCGCTGGCCCTGTTGGAGCGCATCGTCGGCGGCGACGGGGTCCCCCAAGTCGTGCGGCTGCTCGGTGCCCGGCGGCTCATCGTGCTGCATTCGGAATCGACGGTAGCGTGCGAGCTGGCCCACGATCGCATCCGCGAGACGATCTATGGCGACCTTCCGCCAGAGCAACGCTCGGATCTGCACGGCCGGATCGGAACCCTGCTCGAGTCTCAGAGCGAGGGTCTCCCCCCGCAGGCGCGACCCCTCGACGACATGGCGCTGCATTTTTCGGCCGCAGGGCTCGTCACAAAAGCGATTCGCTACAGCATGGCTGCGGGTCGGCGCGCGCTCGACAACTACGCAAACGACTCGGCCGTGGTGCATCTCGAGTACGTCCGGGCACACCAGCCCTCGACGGAGTGCGAGGAGTTGCTCGCCGAAGCGTTGCTGAGAACCGGGAACATCGACCGCAGCGCGGAGGTGGTCGGCGATGCGATCTCCCGTAGCGCCGAGCCCCAAGCCAGGGCCCGCCTGCGAGGGTTGCTGGCCCGGTGCCACTTCGTCCGGGGAAACTACGCGAGGAGCACTGACGAAGGCTGGCGGGCGGTGACGGAGCTCGGCGAGACACGTCCACGCGGACAGCCCGGACTGCTGTGGTCCTTGGCAGGAGCCTATCTGCGCTACCGATTCGCGATGGACCTCGAGCGCGACGATCTCCCGACCGGTGATCGCGACCGGCTCATCACGAGACTCTACGCCGCTCTGGCCGAGTGCGTGTTGTGGTCCGGCGGCGATCCGCGGGAGTTCTTTCTGGTTGCGATGCGTGCCGCCCTTGTCTCGAGCAGACTCGGACCGTGCGAGGAACGAGCGATCGCGCGGGCTGGATTGGCCGGTGCGTTGGCCTGGCTTGGCGAGGCGGACTACAGCCGATGGAAGGACGCCGCGCAGCGCGACCTTCGACGCCGCCCTAGCCTCGAGACGGAGGTCCTGATTTCCATCGCCGACAACGGAAGCATCGGAGGGGCGATCGCTTCCTCGCCGGAGATCTTCGACGAGATTCGCTCGGACCTTCGCAAGGCACTCGCCAGCGGGACTCGGTTTCTGCCGACGATGCTCTCCTGTTTCCTTCGTGAGTGCTGGCGAACGGCGCGCTGGGAAGAAGGCCACCGCGAGTACGAGCGCCTCGTGGAGCTGCTCGACAGAGCGGCGCCGAGCTTCCTCGAGGACGGCTACGCCGAGCTGCATGCGCCTCGGATCGTGCTGCACCACACTGGGAGCGTGGACCTGGCGCGAGAGATCAGCGACCGGGTGCTGCTGCAGGCTCGAGCCAAGGGAAACAAGAATGTGCAGATGGCCTCGCTCGCGTTCGCGGCGGAGATCAGCGCCAGTGAGGGCGACACGCAGCGGGCAATCGAGGAGCTCGAGGCTGCCCGCTCGATGGCTCGACGATCACGCAGCGTCACGACGTTGGGCTTCGTCGGGCACCAGCTGCCGCGGCTCTACCTGCGGGCAGACGAGGGAAGTCGTCACCCGCAGCGAAGGGCTGAGCACGCGATCGCAGACAACCGCCGACTCATCGTTCGGCGAGGGCGGGACGAGCTGCGCCCGCTCACCCTGCTGGCCGAGGGGCTCCTTGCCGAGTCGCTCGGCGACACCCGGATCGCAGATGCCAAACTCGCAGAAGCTCGCAGCGTCGCCAAGCAGATGTATCTGGCGTTCTACAAGTATGAGATCGTGACCGAGCGAGCCCGACTCCGCGCTGCCCGAGGCGACACCGTCGGGGCGCGTCACGACTTCGACGACGCGCTACGCCATGCAGTGGACAGCGAAGACCTCCTGCTCCGTAGCCGCTGCAGGTTAGGCCTCGCCGACCTGGATTGAGCGCGCGGGATCGACCGCAGACCGAGCCCCTTGCGGCCGATGAGATCCGTGCGCCCCCTGATCGACAGTGTCTGCTCCCCGCGCGTTCACTCGGCAGCATCGAGCATCTCCGGCCGAGTCTTCACCACACCGCCGTCATCGACTCCCTCCGCCAGACCGCGGGCGCCGTCGTCGGGGCCGAGCCCCCCTGGGCCAATGCGCCAACGTACGCGCCGACGCGCGCGGCTTTCCCCGAAGCCGCGCTCGAGCTTCGCTTCATGCGACGGGATCACCTGCTCGTCTGCCTCGCGGACGCGTGGAACAACGAGGTCTTGATCTATCGGGACGCGGCCGGTTTATGGCTCGTGCAATGGACCACAGCCTGATCGCGCTGCGGCGCCGGAGCTGAGCCCGAGATTTCTCGGATCATTATGCCCAACCGTGCGAAGTACACGCCATGCAGGTCATCGCGCTGGTCCTGGACCCTCTCGAAGACGTCGCCTGGGACGCCATCACCATCGACGAGTCCCGGACGCTGAAGCGCTGGACCTCGACGACCTCCCGGGGGCTGTTCGCCGAAATCGCCGGCACCTACCCCGATGCCGTTCGGTTCTGCGACCACCGCGCACCTCCGGAGGCCGCCGAGCTCGGGTTTCAGCACGACCCGCTCCCCGAGAACTTTCGACGATTCCGAGCGGCGTTCGCGGTGCACAAGGCCCAGGGCGGCGACCTGGACGATCACGCACGAGTTCGCGAGGTAGAGACGTTGCTGCAGCTCGCATTCGGCGCGATCGCAACGGCCGAGGGCGCGTTCCTGCTCCTGACCAAGGGGGCCGAGGTGCACTTGAAGATGGTGCCGGCTGGGGCCGAGGAGGGCACCGACCCACCGGTGCTGCGGCTGTCGCTGAAGTCCAAACGCCTCGTGATCGAAGGCGATGAGGGTCGTAGCACGCTCCGATGGGGAGTGACTGCGCCGTGGATCAGCGAGGCTATCGCGGATGCGTACAACATCCCGGGCCTGCCGGTCTGGGACGGCCCGTTGTCGGTCAAGGACTGGTGCGCGGTGGCGCAGGCCCTTCTTCACGTCGAGGCGGACGCGCGTCCGTTCGTCGCGGCCCCATTCGCGCCGCAACGACTGACGCCCGACTTCGACTTCGACTGCATCGGCCCTCACATCAGCAACTGGCCGGAACCAGAGGAGGAGCACGCTTCGTATCGCATCGAAGGGAAGGTCGTCGGAGCCCCGGACGATCTCGTCGTCGAGACCTACGATCTTCGGAGTGCACCCGACGAGGACGATTCGCCACGGCCTGCCCCCTATGCGCTTGCGGCCGAAGTAGCGGCGACGCACGCCGGCCTGTCCGTTGCGAATGTCGAGCTCTTCCTGCGGGGGCTGATGCAGTCGACGATGCTGCTGTACCTGAGCACCGGGGGCGGCGCTCGGTTTGTGTGGCCCGACGGACGCGAGCACGAGGTCGAGGTGAAGTTCATCCGAGACGACTCCGAAGCCCAGGACTCGCCGTGTGGCGTCGTGGTGCTGCGCGGACACGAAGACGGTGAACCGTACGAGGTGGCCGTCCCTCTGATGGAGTGCGCAGGCGAGCTCGGATCCGGCGGCTTGCGGCCCGTGTTCGGTCCCGACGTCACCGACGACCGCATGCGTGACCTGGGCCTGGCGATCACCGTCATGGCGATGTCGGGCAACCGCCGGGGGCAGACGGTCACCCGGCGGATCGTCGCCGATGCGTTCGAACTCGAAGTGTCGGCGCACGCGGGTCTGTAGCCGCCTCGTACCTTTTCGAAACAACGCGCGTCACAAATGCAGGTACTCCGTCGCCCGCGGCGGCCGGCGTTGCAGCTTCGTCGCCGACGATCTCCAGGGAGTACCTCCGCGGTGAAGACGACTCAGCATCGCGGTCGACGCTGCACCGTTGTGCCACGCCGGTTTCTTCGGGAGCACGCCGCGATGCGCTATGGGAGAAGACGTGGGACGCGCGCGTACCCTGACTGGCGTATTCGCCGGTTTTTCGCTGCTCGCCGGGCTTGGCATCCTGTCGTGGCCTGTGGACCCCGTCGCCTCCAAACCGGGTTCGGCGGCCAGGATATCGACTCCGGCGCCCCGGCCCGTCGTCCAAGACATCGTGCTGGCCCGCGGACACCGCGAGCTTCCGCCGCTGCCAGACTCCGCGCCGCCACTTGGCGCTCCTGAGCCCGAGCCTCCAAAGCCGCAGCCCATCGACCCCTGCGAACGGCCGCTCGAGGAGCTCGCGTTGACGGAGCCCGAAAGCGTCGAGCAGGTGTACTTCGCGCCGACCGACGAGAAGATCGTGTCCCTCACGTTCGATGACGGGCCGAGCGCGACCCACACACCCAAGGTCCTGCGGACGCTCGCCCACTACGACGTCACCGCAACGTTCTTCGTGCTGGGAGAGCGGGTGGCGAAGATGCCCGAGGTCACCGCCTCGATCGCCGACGCGGGTCACGAGATCGGCAACCACACCTGGTCCCATCGATCTCTGCGCTCCCTGTGGAAGTCCCAGATCCGCGACGAAGTCTGCCGCACCAACGCCGCCGTGCACAGCGCAACCGGACGCCGCCCCACCCTGTTTCGTCCGCCCTTCGGCCGGTTCGCCCCCTCTGCCCTGCCCTTGCTCGGCGCACTCGGCATGGACATGGTGCTGTGGTCCGCGGACGGCACCGACTGGGATACCGACGACCCGGCTGCGATCGCTGCGCGCATCGTGAAAGAAGCCAAACCCGGCGCGATCATCTTGCTTCACGACTCCAACGCGGTGACCGTCGCCGCGCTCCCCTTGGTGATTCAAGGCCTGCGCGCCCGCGGGTATGAGATTCGGCCCGTGGGCGAGACAACCGGCCGCTCACCGTACGCGGACTGAGGATCGAGCTACTCTCTGCGCATGGCCAGCTTGGCGGAGCTTGCGACCCAGCTGGAGATCGGCCCTCTCCTGCTTGCGCCTCCGGTCGCGGCCCTGCTGTACGGGCGGCTCACCTGGGAGGCGGCTCGGACACCGCAGCCGGACGGCCGCGACTGGCAGATCGGGGCCAAGACCATCGTCGGTCCGCTGCTGCTCATCGG
>CAYGTG010000135.1:6989-12220 GCA_964352485.1 uncultured Nannocystaceae bacterium
GCTCATCGGCGCGTTTCACTTGGGTCGAGGCATGCGGGCCCTGATTCATCTTCTGCTGACCTTCGAACGCTTCGGGGCCCGGCTCGAGGCCCTGATCCCCGACCTGCTCGTCGGCGTGCTCGTCGTGGGCTTGGCGGGCTGGGTGCTGTTCCCTCGGACCAACGTCGAACAGTTCCCCCGCGTTCGGCGGCTGCTGGCCGGAATGGTGGCGCTCTTCGGAGGCGTGATGTTCGTCGAAGCACTTGCCGACCTGCTCACCGTGATGCTGGCGTGGCCAAGCTGGAGCGGGGTCGCGCTCGCGCTCTCGGGCGTGCTGACCTCGGCGGGGTCACTGATGGTCGGTGGCTTCCTGCTCGCGCGCGAGAGCGGCATCGAGGTGCCAGCCCTTCCCCCCGCACTCGAACGGATCGGGCGCGGCTGATCCGCTCGCGGGCACTCAGGCTCGACGGCGACGCCGAAAGCCGAACACAAAGCCGAGCATCACCGCCCCGGCGCCAGCGCCCACCGCACCCGCGAGGATCCAGCGCTCCCGCGCCTCTTCACGTTCCTGCATCTGCGAGACGGCATAGCCGCAGGGTTGGGGCTCGGCTTGCTGTGCCGGTTGAACCGGCTCGGGGCTCACGACCGCCGGCTGGACAACCTCGGGGACCGGGTGCTCCCCGACAAGCGCTCGGATCTCCGTGAGCGCATCGGAGAGTGGGATCGAGTCATCCGCCCCATACGGCCACTGCACCTGCTCGCCCTCGACACGCAGCGCCCCCATGTTGTGATTGACCGTCGTCCAGTGCCCGCGCTCTTGGCGAAGCATCACGAGGTAGTCGGCCGGCGCCTCGTATTGAACGCTCGCGCACTCGAAGTTCTTTTGGGCGAGCAGCTCGAACGACGCGGCAAGCTCCCCCTTGAGGACTTCTTTCGGAGACGCGAACACCTTCTGGCTGTAGGTCCAGTGCTCTGCCTTGATCTCGCACCGCCCCGTCGCCTCGGTGTGGATGACCGCGATCGCATCCGCGGTCTCGGCCGCGTCGGCGAGATCCATGTAGCTCGCCTTCGCCTGCGCGGTGGTGGCTGACAGCAGCGCGCAGGCCGCAAATCCGACAGGAAGGGCGAACGTGGCGGCGGCGCGAAGCATGGATACCCCTAGACGCGCGGCCGAGCCGAATGTTCTCGACAAGGCTGAGGAAAAAACCGACACGACGTCTCACTCGTCTGCGACGGTGTCCACGGATCGACGACCACGGCCCACACCGTAGGTTCGCCTCCCCCTTTCGGGCTCGGTGTGTGAGCAAAATGACCCGTTGATCTGCAGCCGGCTGGAAAAATCGGCCGCGCAAGCGTCGAACGTCTTGGATGGAGGTCGTGATGCCCAACAGCATGCAGAGGCGGCTGCTCGTCGAGCTGCTTGTGAGCGAGTTGGACGGCGAGAGCACCGTGCGCCTGGACGATCGCGGCCGCGCGCTGGCGTTTGAGGCGCTGCTCGGATCGGGGATGGTGTCTCGTGCGGGCACCTGGGTCGCCCTCACCCACGCTGGTCGAGAGCTCGCCAGCCGCATTGCCGACCACATGCTGGGTGCGCGGAACCGTCTGCGTCACCCGGCGTGACGAATTGTGGGGTTGTGGTGGCCCCCTGTTACCGTGCGCCCGAAGCATGCCCGACCTGACCCAGGCCGCTCTCCTCGCGTTCGACATCGACGGTACTTTGACCGACGCCACCACCTGGTGGGGCGGTCCCGAGCTCGGCTGGCTCCAGCGCTATAGCGTTCGGGATGGAGAGGCTCTCCTTCGGATCAAGAAGCGGATTCCGACCGTTCCGCTTTCCCGCAACAAGACCCAGGCCGCGCGCGTCCGGATGGAGGGCCTTGGGATGGATCTCCGCTGGGTTGGCACGTCCGACAAGATCGCTTCACTCAACGAGATCTGCGAAGCGTTCGGGATCCGGCCCGAGCAGGTCTGCCACATCGGCGACGGTCCCGATGACGCCGACGTCTTCAAGGCGGTGGGCTACGGGGTCGCCGTCGCGGATGCGCACCCCATCGCCATCGACGCGGCTGCCATCGTGCTCGATTCCGCCGGGGGGGCACGCGCGATCGAAGAACTCGACGCTCGAATGGGAGGCCCACGATGAAAGCGATCGGACTCATGAGCGGCACGTCCGGTGACGGCGTCGATGCGATCATGCTGGAGCTCGGTGATCTCCACAGGCGGCATGAGCCCGAGGTCCTCGGACACGCCCACGTCGCGTTCGACGACGATCTTCGCGCCGAGCTGACCGACCCGACCAGCCTCACCGTTCAGCGCGTCGCAGAACTCCACTTCATTCTGCCCCGCCACTACGCCGAAGCCGTCAAATGCCTCCCGGACTGGAACTCCGCGGACGTCGTCGGGATGCATGGCCAAACGATCTGGCACGCCCCCCCGTCCCAGGCGCCCCCCGTCGCCTGTACCCTTCAGATCGGAAGCAGTGCGGTGCTCGCAGCGGACCTCGCTCTCCCCGTCGTCGGGGATCTGAGGTGTGCCGATGTTGCGCGCGGCGGCGAAGGGGCTCCGATCATCCCCTTCGCGCACTGGTTTTTCTGTCCTGAAGGGTCACCGACGCGGTTGGTGGTGAACATTGGCGGCATCGCCAACTACACCTGCGTCACCCCGGCGGTCGAAGACGTGCGCGCATCCGATCTCGGACCCGGCATGATGATCACCGACGCGCTGGCCCGACACGTCTCCGCCGGAACCCTCAGCTTCGACCACGACGGCAAGCTGAGCGAAGGCGGTACGCCGCATCCCGAATTCGTCGAGACCGTGCTCTCCCACGGATTCTTCGAACGCCCGCTGCCACGGAGCACCGGACGAGAGGATTTCGGTCACGCGTACGTCGAGTCGCTTCTGGACCAGTTCGCGCATCTGACCGGCCGCGATCTGTTGGCCTCCAGTGTCGATGCGACCGCTGCGGCTGTCGTCCGCGCGGCGCGGCAGGATGCACCAGGCGTGCGGTCTGTCGTGCTGACCGGCGGCGGTGCGCTGCACCCGAAGCTTCGAGAGTATGTCTGCGCCCGAGCGCCCGAGCTCGAGGTTGAAGTTGCAACCGACGGTGTGCTCGCACCGATGCACCACGAGCCGGCGGGGATGGCCCTGATTGCGGCGCGAACGCTCGCCAAGCTCCCCTCGAGCGTGCCCCAGGTGACGGGCGCAAGCGCTCCGTCCATCCTGGGGCACGTTTGTTTCCCACCCTAGCCCTGTCCTTGGTTCGTGATCACTCCTCCTCCCAGTAGGTCCCCGGATCCAGCTGGAAGCTGAATGTCACGACCACCGGTGGGCCGTCGTAGGGCGGGTAGTCCGCTGCTGCCACCGCGCCCCGCAGGCACTCCCGCAGCGACCGCTTGTCGACCGAGTCGGGCAGTGTGGCGTTGATCCCCAGCGGCTCGTGTCCCTTGGGGTTGAGCAGAATCTCGACATCGACGTCGCCAGGCAGCGTCTTGTCGGGGTTCTTCTTCGCGTCGGCGACACACTCGTCAAAGCTCGAGTATTGCTGCTCGAACACTGAAGTCAGCTGGAACTCGTCGGGACGCTCACCACCTGCCTTCATGTCCATCACGACGTCTGCGTTGGCGTCGAAGGTTGGAACCGACGTCTTGGCGGCCATCGCCTCGGGCGACATCAGCATGCTGCCCACGAATGCTGCGATGGCAGCGGTCGCACCCGACCGGAAGATGATGCCGGCGCGGCCTTGTCGGGACCACCGCACCTCGCCCTTGACGCGGGCCGGCGTGGCAGACGTGGGCAACGAGAGATCCACATCGACGATCGAACCAACTTGGAGCGGAACATCCACGGAGATGCAGGCACCGCCGAGGCTGACATCATGGGTCGCGACCGACTGCGTGTGCCCGTTGGCCGAGACCATCGTGGGTAGCGCCACAGCAACCCGCTCGTGAACCCGCCGTTCCTCTCCGCCCGCCGATGGCGTGCCATGCCCATGCGAGCCCGAAAGGTTCGGACGCCATGACGCTTGGGATGTGGATGGTGAGACGGGGTGGTGTTCCATGTTCTTGCTCCGAGGACGCCGGCTGGAGTTCGACCCCCACGGTCGAACGATTGGGCGGATACAAGTGTCATCGGCGGACACACCAAGCCCTTGAGGGTCCGGACGAGAAAAACTCCGTCCGCCTCCCGGACATCTTCGTTTTCGGTGCGTTTACAGCACAGGCGCAGCCCTATCGCGCTGGGGGTGAGAGAACATCGACATGTCGCGGGTTGCCCTCATCGCTATTGCATCGGCCGTACTCGCCCTGGGCCTTGGCACCTGGGTGGTCCTCGACCGCGACTCCGGCGACGCGACTGAGGAGGCGGACGCCCCCGACCGAAAGCGGGGATCGAAGCGCCCTGGAGCTCGGTCGCAACGCGGGGACGCGGGGCTCGAGTCACGAGTCTCCGATCTCGAGGCCGAGCTCGCACAGCTTCGCCAAGAGATGAAGCAGCTGCGCATGGTCCGAGGATCCATCGCGGCTCGCGGCGCGACCCTGGGCTCAGACGCACAGCCCGACCCCGAGGAACCCGTCTTCGAGGGTGTCGTTCGCGACATCATCGAGACCGAGCGCGAGGAGGCCCGGGAGCGCCGAACGGACGCCCTTCGCGACCGCTTCACCGCTCGCCACACGGAGATCCTCGACGAGCTGGTCGCGGTCGCCGGTCTCAAGCCCACCGAGCGTGCGTCGATCGACTCCCTGTGGGAGACAGAATCCGAGCAGCTCGTCCCGCTGTTCCTCGCGGCCCGAGAAGGGGACCGACCTTTCAAAGAGGTTCGCGAGGAGGCTGAGAAGTTGCGCACCGCCACGGATGCGAGCGTCGAGGAGATCCTCACCCCCGAGCAGTTCGAGAAATACAAGGAAGTGCGACCCGGGCCTCCGGGTCGAGGCGGTCGCGGTGGACGCGACCGCGGTGGTGAAGGCCGTCGCGGTGGCGAAGGCGATCGTCCAGCGGGACCGCCTCCAGGCTGAGCTCTACTCCAGCGCGCCCAGCAGCGCCTTGCGGGACAGGTCCCCCGAGACCGCTGCGAGCACGTTTTCAAACTCGGCCTCCGTCTTGGCCAGCACGCGGCGATACAGGGCTCGGTAGGCGACGGCCATCAGGCCCGTCCCTGCAGCCGCCAGCGCCAGCGCCGGCAATGCGGCCGCCGCCGAGAGCCCAAGCGTGACGCCCAACCCGATCCCCCCGGCACCGCCCATTCCCGCGCCCAAGAC